>NZ_JBKJPP010000072.1:0-5725 GCF_046595215.1 Lapillicoccus sp.
TGTCTCCGGTGCCCGGCGGCAGGTCGAGGAGCAGGATGTCGAGGTCGCCCCAGAACACGTCACCGAGGAACTGCTGCAGCGCCCGGTGGAGCATCGGTCCGCGCCAGACGACGGGCTGGTTGCCGGGCACAAACATCCCGATCGAAATGACCTTCACCTCGTGCGAGATGGGCGGCAGGATCATGTCGTCGACCTGCGTCGGGCGCTGCTCCACCCCGAGCATCCGCGGGACCGAGAAGCCGTAGACGTCAGCGTCGACGACGCCGACCCGCAGGCCCTGCTCGGCCAGTGACGCCGCGAGGTTGACGGTGACCGACGACTTGCCGACGCCACCCTTGCCGGAGGCCACGGCATACACGCGCGTGAGTGACCCGGGCTTGGCGAACGGGATCTCCCGCTCGGTCTGGCCACCCCGCAGCTGGATGCGCAGTGCCGTGCGCTGCTCGTCGCTCATCACGTCGAGGATGACGTCGACGGCGGTGACCCCGGCGACCTCGAGGAGGGCGGCGGTGGACTCCTTGGTCAGCGTGTCCTTCATCGGGCAGCCGGACACCGTGAGGAAGATCGACAGGGCCACCCGGCCGACCTCGTCCACCTCGACGCTCTTGACCATCCCCAGCTCGGTGATCGGCTTGCGGATCTCCGGGTCGTTGACGCGGGAGAGCGCGCTGAGGAGCGCGTCGTGGGTGGGCAGGACCATCGTGGGCATGACACCCATCGTATGTCGTGTCGGCGCGCCTCCCGTCCGTGGCCCGATCCCGGCCGCTGGTGCATAGTGAGCGTCGTGAAGACGGATCGGGGCCTGCCCCTGGTGACCGGGGCCGTGCTGGCCGTGTTCACGCTGGTCGGCTGCAGCGGCAGCGGCCGCAGCGATGACGGGTCGACGCCGTCAGCGGTGCGGACGAGCGTGCTGGCCTCGGCGCCGAGTGGGGTGGCCACGACCGCCGCAGCGGGCGCGCGCCTCGCCGTGGGAGGGGTCGGAGACCTCGGCGCCGTCACCCTTCGCGTCGAGCAGGTCGCGGTCAGGGACAGAGACCAGCAGACGGGTGGACCCGCCAGCCGCCGCGTCGGCGCCTTCGTGAACGCGTGCGTCAAGGCGAACGCCGGGGCCCCGGTGGCCTTCACGCTGGAGGCGTGGTCGGTGATGAACGAGCAGGACCAGAAGTCCTATCCCGCGGTGAGCGACTCCTGGGAGGTCGCTGCCTCCGGGGACGCCCCGATCCAGGGCCAACTGACCGATCCCGGGTCCTGCCTGACGAGCTGGATCATCTTCGACGTGCCCGCGACGGCCTCCGTCTCGTCGGTGACCTACGCCAACGCCCAGCGCGACCAGCTCGTCTGGACGACGACCGGTCCCTGAACCACGGCGCGTGGGCGGACCCGACGCGTAAAGAATGTGTCAAGTCGCTTCCCCGTGAGCGCTTCCAGTGCCACTCTGGGCCCTGCCACGCTGGCCGGGCTTGCCGTCGAGCCGCCGGGGACGCCCACCCTCGGGTGGGCGTGATCAGACCTCTCGTTTCCCTTGCAACCACTCACGGACGGAGCACGATGAAGACTCGGAAAATTGCGGCGGGCACGGTGGCGGCACTTGCCGGCAGCGGCGTCGCAGCGATCATGGCCGCAGCGCCGGCAGCCGCCATCTGCGATGCACCACGCACCACCTATTCGTTCACCTCCGTGTCGGGGGTGTGGAAGGCGACCAACCTCAGCAGCTCCTACATCACCGGCCCGGGGTCCGTGTCGTTGGCCAAGGGCCGGACGTGGGGTGTGAACGCGTCCATGACGGCAACGGTGTCCGCGGAAGCGGGGATCGTCTTCGCCAAGGCCAGCACGTCCCTCGGCATCACCGTGGGGGCGAGCTACAGTGGCACCCAGTCGTTCACTTACACCCTCGATGTCGCTTCGGGAAAGACCCAGCGGATGCAGCAGTACAAGTCCGCGCGGAAGTTCACCGTCACCAAGAAGACCCTCCAGTATCCCTGTTTCTACGTCACGACGTACTCGTCGTCGGTCACGGCACCGGTGGCCTCGAACGCCGACCAGTACTTCAAGTACGCGCTCGTCTACTGACCGTCGCTCGACTCGTCGACCGGCCCGGTGACCTCCTGTCGAGATGCGCGGAAGTCTGCTCGATCTGATGCGGCCGACCTTGCGGCAACTCGGCCGGGTCGACGACGCTACGCAGAGCAGGCCGTGGGGCGGGCAGGGCGGGCAGCAGCGCCGTGTACGCCCGACTACCGATCGTCGGGCTCGAGGATGTCGAGGCCGCAAGGGGATTCCTTATGGACGCTGTTGCCGGGTGTCGTCAGCTGGTGGGCTGTTCTTGATCCAGGCGCTCAAGTAGCCATGCGCGCAGCTGCAGCCAAGAGCGAGCGTCCCGGGGGCCGGCCTGCAGAGGGAATGAGGTCACTTGCGGAGTATCCCTGATCGCCAGCTACGCGGTCGCGATGACACCCGATTTCTGTTGCTGGTGAACCGATGCGACCGCTGGGCCAGCGACCTACGCGACCGGCTCCGCCCGGCAGGGCCCTGCGGGCGGTGGGGGTAGCGGGGGCCGATCGGTCCGATGCGTGAATCATGAGCATGGGCGACCTGATATCTTCGAAACGAGTAGAGGGGGGATCGATGGCACCGACCACACAGGACGATCCCAAGGACGAGCAACATCGCGGCGGCGAGGCAGCCGAGACGAACGAGTCGCACGCCTCGGGTCCTCGAAACCCCAGACCGGTGCGCGTCTATCACAAGAGCCGTGGACGCCGGATTGGTGATGCAGTCATCGGTCTGTTCATCCGGGCAGGGGTCGTGCCGAGCTCGTACATCCTGACGACCCGGGGTCGGAGGACCGGCCGGCTCCGCACCAACCCCGTGACGATTGTCCAAAGGGCCAATACCCGTTGGCTGGTCGCTCCCTATGGGCCCACCCCATGGGTACTCAACGCGAGAGCCACCGGACAGGTGAGCCTGCGCCGTGGGCGCGAACGAGCGGACTACACGATCCGCGAGGTCACCCCTCAGGAAGCCGGTCCCGTCCTCAAACAATATCTGGGCATCGCCAAACCCACCCGGCCGTACTTCCAGGCGTCCCTGGACTCTCCCGTCGAGGAGTTCATCGCCGAAGCCGGCAGGCACCCGGTATTTGAACTCACACCCACCTCGTAGCAGCCAAGCGATGCGCCCGCATGACGGCTGTCGTGGATACTGTCGGGGCGCCCGTCGGGGTCGGTGGCGTTTCGTGGGCGGGTTTCGCTGACGAGGATGCCCCACTCCTCGGGGTTCAACGTGTCCGCGCCGGCGGCGGCGGTGAAGAAAGGCGGCTCCTGCTCGGTCCGGACCGGTGCGCCCGAGTCACCCACGTCAGAGACGTCAGAGACGTCATCGACATCATCGTCGCCCAGACTTGCCCGGGCGCGATCCGGGTAACCGACCCGTTCCATGGTGTGAAGTGGGCCACCGAGGCACTGGATGAGGTCCGCCGCGAGGCGCGGAACGACGCCCGCGCGATGGCCCGGACCGAGCCTAAACGCGGGTGCGGACGTCCTCGAGCGGACGCGCCCTCGCGGCCGGGCAGCGAACGCGCGGTGGCGCCAAGGTACCTTGGCGCAGTAGGGCTGGCCGTAGGGCTCTGCAAGTGCCTTGCGCCGCCTATTCCTCACTGCGAGGCATCAAGGAGGAGGAGTCATGAACACGAACGACAGCACGCGTATGGCGACCGGAGTGACTCAGGAGCGCCTCGCCGGTCTGCGTAAGTGGAACCTCGGTCTCACGCTGCTGCACTTCGCCCAGGCCGTGGCAATCGTCCTACTCGCCGGCGACTTCGCCATCACGGTCACCTCGTCCATCCCCGAAGGGCCACCGGGGACCGCCGTACCTGCCCCCGCGTCGCTCTTCGACGTGCCGATCGGATGGGCCGTTGCCGTGTTCCTCGCCCTGGCAGCGCTCGACCATCTATTGACCGCGACTGTGTCTCGTAGCACCTACGAGCGTGACCTGAAGCAAGGCATCAACCGGTTCCGGTGGGTTGAGTACTCCGTGAGTGCCACGTTGATGGTCATCCTGATCAGCTTCTACTCGGGCATCACAAGCATCAACGCCGTCATCGCTGTCGCCGGTGCCAACGTCGGGATGATCCTCTTCGGCTGGATCCAGGAGCTGATGAACCCGCCAGGGCGCACCACGACCACGATGCTTCCGTTCTGGTTCGGGACCCTCGTCGGCCTCGGCCCGTGGATCTCGATCTGGTTCAACGTCTTTGGGTCCGCGACAGTCCCCGGCTTTGTCTACGGAATCGTTGTCACCCAGCTCATCCTCTTCTTCAGCTTCGGGCTCAACCAATGGCTCCAGTACCGTGGAATCGGCAAGTGGACCAACTACGCCTACGGCGAGAAGACCTACCTCGTACTCAGTCTCGTAGCGAAGTCCCTGCTCGCCTGGCAGATCTTCGGCGGGTCACTGGCAGCCTAAGGGCCCGGAAATGATCAACACGCTCAGTTGGACTTTGGACCCCCTGTGATGGTGTAGTTCCATTCGCCGTGGAACTCGTGGGGGGCGACGTGGTCGTGGATGAGGGTCTTCATGTCGCGGTCGGTGATCTTGATGCCGCGGGGGTAGGTGTTGGTGTCGCGTTCGGCGTGGACGCTCAGACCGCTGCGAGTGGTGGTCCCGGCGATGAGGTTGACGGCGACCTCGTGGCTGGTGAGGGGTTGTCCGGCCCAGTTCATGGTGATGTGGCTGAACAAGCGGTGCTCGATCTTGTTCCACTTCGAGGTGCCCGGTGGCATGTGGCAGACGGTGATCGCGAGGCCCGTTTCGGTTGCCAGGGCCGCCAGTTCCTGCTTCCACAGGCGTAGCCGGTAGCCATTGGAGCCCCCGGCGTCGGCGGTGATCAGCAACTGGGTCGCGTTGGGGTAGGCCGGTGCACCCACGCCCGTCCACCAGCGCCGGATCGTCTCCACTGCGAACTGGGCGGTGTCGCCGTCGTTGCCCACCGACACCCAGCCGTTGTCGGCACTCAGGTCGTAGATGCCGTACGGGACGGCCTTGCCCTGCTCCCCGGGGAAGTCGTGGTCCAGCACGCGGGTGGGCTGCCCGGCCGGGCGCCAGGACTGGCCTTGGTTCGCGTACTCACCCACGAGTTCCTTCTTCTTGGCGTCGACGCTGATGACGGGGTGCTGCCCGGCCAGGGCCGTACGGACCGCAGTGTTGATGTACTGGAACTGCCCGTCCCGGTCCGGGTGTGCGCTGCCTTCGATGGTCTTGGCGTTGCCCTGCAGGGAGTACCCCAACGGCCCGCTCAGTAGCCGCCCGACGCTGTGGTGGGAGATCTGTCGGCCCTGCTTGCACAGCTCGTCGGCCAACTTGCGGGTCGACTTGGTGGTCCAGCGCAGCCGGGTCATCGGATCCCCGCGCGTCTCGGGCTCCACCAGCGCATCCAAGGCTTTGAGCAGGTCAGGGTCCGTTTCAGTCAGCGTCTTGCGCCCGCCTCCGGCCCGCCGCGACCTGCCCGGTGTTGCATCGGTTCCGGCGTCCAACTGGTCAACCCCGGTCGTCACTGTCACCCGAGAAACCCCTGCAGCGCGCGCGACAAGGGAGATCCCGCCGTGGCCCAACCACCGGGCCTCAGCTCCCAGCACCAGACGACGCTGCCGCTCGTCCAGATGCGGCAGGATCGTGTCGAACTTCGCTGACAACACCCGCTCGTCGATCTCCATCAAAATCGCCATAC
>NZ_JBKJPP010000014.1:0-23809 GCF_046595215.1 Lapillicoccus sp.
GCCTCGATCAGGACCAGCTCCTCCGCAATCCACTCCGTCGGCAGCTCACGCACCGAGCGCCCACTCAACACCGCCGAGGTCACAGCCCAATGCGCATCCGAGATCCCACGCCCACCCTCCAACCCCCGGCCCACCCCACCCCCCAGCCCGCCGACCCCGCCCCACGCCAGCCCGCCCGACGCCTGCCCGCGCCACACCGGCGGCTCGTCGAGACCGGGGGTCAGTGGTGCGAGGAGGACGAGGGCGTCCCTGACCTTCGCCGGAAGGCAGGACGAACCATGGGCCAACAGGTCCCGCAGCACCGTCCCGTCATCGACGCCGAGCGTGTTGCCGGGTGTGGTTGATCTGCTGGCCTTACCCATCGCAGCCCCCATCACACCCTCCTCCCGGCAGGTCTTGCCCTGCCTCTATTCGAACACGTGTTCTGCATATCCGCTTAAGTGAAGTACGATTTGTGCATGTCGGTGAATCCGGTTCGGGGAGTGGACTACCCCGCGACATATCAGCAGTTGCTGGCATGGTTCCCGGACGACAAGAGGTGCCTGGAGTACCTGGCCGGGCTGCGGTGGCCGGACGGGTTCGTCTGCCCGTCCTGCGCCGGACGGCAGTTCTGGCGGACCGGGACGGGCCTGTGGATGTGCCAGGCGTGCGAGCGGCGCACGTCGGTGACCGCAGGCACGATCTTTCACCGGACGCGGACGCCGCTGTCGAGCTGGTTCGCGGCGATCTGGTTCCTGACCTCACAGAAGAACGGGATGTCCGCGCTCGGGCTGCAGCGGGTCCTGGGGTTCGCCTCCTACGAGACGGCGTGGGCGTGGCTGCACAAGCTTCGCCGGGCCATGGTGCGCCCAGAACGCGACCGGCTCGCCGGCATCGTCGAGCTCGACGAGACCATGATCGGTGGGGTCAGCGACGGAGTCCACGGCGGGTACGGCGACAAGGTCGCGGTGATGGTCGCCGTGGAGCGCAACGGAACACGCCGCCTCGGGCGGGTCCGGCTCGCCGTCGCCAAGCACCCCGGAACCAGCGAGCTCGTCCAGTTCGCGACCACGGTCATCGAGCCGGGCTCGACGATCCGCACCGACGGCGCCCGCACGCTGCGCCAGCTGGCCGAGCTGGGCTACACGCACGAGTACACGACCGGCTACAACGCGCCCGACAAGGCCAGCGTGCTGCCCGGCGTGCACCTGGTCGCGTCCCTGATCAAACGCTGGCTCATCGGCACCCTGCACTACCGGGTCGAGGAGCACCAGTTGCCCTACTACCTCGACGAGTACACCTTCCGGTTCAACCGGCGCGCCGCCACGTCCCGCGGCCTGCTGTTCTACCGGCTCCTGCAGCAGGCCGTCACGACCGGTCCCCGCCCACTCCACTCCCTCCACAACCGGACGAACAGCCCATAATTGACTTCACTCAAGCGGATATGCAGAACACGTGTTCGAGTCGTTGTCAAGAGACCGACGGACCCAAGAGGGATCGACAGGCCCTCACGGAATGTCCAGACCTCACGCCAGAACACCAGACCACCAGCCCGGGGGCCTACGGTGATTCGGGCATTGCAGGGAGGACTGGGTGCGGGTCCGGCGCGGGGTAGGCGGAGATCGATCCGGTGAAGCGGGTGACCAGCAGATGCCCGTCGGTGACGACGCCGGGCAGTTCGAGCAGGGTCGACTACGGCGAGGAGCGCGTCGAGAGGCTCAACCTCATCGGTCGGGTGGCGTGTCGACGGGCCAGGCCGCACATCCGATGCGCAGCGGCGGTTGGCCGACCTGGCCGCGGACGACGGGTCGATGCGCAACGCCCAGGACGTGCGCTACACGTTGGGTCCCCGTCACGGATAGCTGACGACGGACACCGGCGTGCCCACGTCCTTCGTCGGACCACCGACGTCATTGACGACGTTGTCGATCGTCCCCGTGAGGCGCCCCTGCGCGTCCCTGTTGAGCACCACCGTGCTGAGGTCGTGCAGGCGCACACCGGGCCTGCGGGGGACCTGGAAGGCGCTGCTCGCGTGCAGTGTCGGGTCGACGTTGCAGAAGATGTAGCTCCCGCCGCCCCAGAGCTCGTGCTGCCGAACGGACGCACCCACCTTGTATGCCGCGTAGCCGAGGATGCCGTCGTGCTGCCACGACGCCTGGTTGGGGGCATCGTACGGGAGCTCGTTCTGGAAGAAGACCGTCCGGCCGCGCTCACCGTTCCAGATGACGTTGTCCTTCTGGAAGTGCTCGGAGAACAGGCCGGTCGCCGTGACGTCGTCGCCGTTGACGACGACCCCGGTGTCGGAGGTGTTGAGGTCCCAGCCGACCCCCTGGCCGTGGTCCGCCCGCCAGGCCCAGATGTCGTCGACGATCACGTGGTCACTGTTGATCTCGAGCGTGGTCGTCGCCCGGCCTGCGTGCGGTCCGCCGACCCGGAAGAAGACGTCCTGCAGCGCCGTCGGCGCTGACCCGCGACCCGCACCGCCACGGTCGCCCACGCGCCCGTGGTCGTCCGCGTGCTCGCCCTTGTCGCGGCTGCTGCCGACCTGGAGGAGGGTCGGCGAGTTCGTGGTGCCGGCGTCGATCATCAGGCCGGCGATGTCGACCCCACCCACGTCGGCCACCTTGATGGGGACGGCCCCGCCGACTGCGGTCAGGGTGGCGATCCCCAGCCCGAGGACGACGGTGTCCGGCCGCTTGACCTCGATGCTGCGGTCGATGTCGTAGACGCCGGGGGTGACGAGGAGGTTCTTGCCCCGCGCGAGCTGCCTGTTGATGGTGCGGGCGGAGTCACCGGGGCGAGTGACGTAGAACGCTGACAGCGGGATCGAGTGCCCGGCGGTCGGTCTGCTCGCCCAGGTCGTGCCTGAGGACGCGGTACGCGCGTCAGGGACGAACACGGCATACCCGCGGGGACCGTCTCGGTAGAGATAGGGCTTCTCGCGGCTGGCCGGGCTCGTGGCGAGAGTCGTGTAGGGCGGTGTCGGGAAGGACTGGGCGGGGGCTCCCTCGACGCCGGCGAAGACCTGGTTCCACACGCCGTTGGACCACTGGCCGACGGTGCTGTCGCGCACGAGGAACTGCTGCTGCGAACCGTTGACGACGGTGCCGGCTGCGCGCGAGTCGGCGATGAACCCCCCGCTGGCGTAGGCCGGACTGCCGCAGTAGTCCATCAGGGAGAGGGTGCCGCCGGTGACGTTGACCCGACGCATCGGGGCCGCCTGGGAGACCGCCCAGAACGTCGCCGTGGACCGGCAGCCCGCGCCGCCCATGACGTTGATCGTCAGGTTCGAGACGGAGCGCCAGAAGTTGTTGAGGGCGATGCAGTTCGTGCCGTCCGCCGCGCACTGGTTGTAGACGTCGACGTGGCCGTTGATCGTCACGTCGGTCGGCGAGGCCCCGAGACCGGCCACCTCCGTGTAGTAGCCCACCTGGATGATCAGGGGCTCGGCGGCCGTGCCGTAGGTCCCGGGCTCGAAGAGGAGGGAGTAGCGCTGGGTGCCCATCTCGTTGCCGACCTGCTGGGCGGTGATCGCGTCGACCGTGGCCCGGATCTGGCTGGTGGGCATGCCCGGGTCGAAGATCCTGACGTTGGGCCCGAGGTCGGGCTGCGCGGTCGTCGGCGGCTTCGTGAGGGGCGCGGCGGCGGCGTTGCCCGCCAGGCCGGCCGACACCGTCGCGAGGAAGGCCACAAGGACGAGGGCGGCGACGAGCAGGCGAGGGGGGCGCCGTCGTCCTCTGCCCGAGAAGGTCGAAGGCGTGGGCGGTGACAGCCGGATCGAGGACATGCCGGAAATTCTCTCCCGCCGTGTCACATTCCGCCAGACCAGGTCCGGCGCGGCGACGGCGCAGAGCGAGAGTGCGGTCAGGCGGTGGAGGCGGCGAGCTGGCCGCAGGCCCCGTCGATGTCCTGTCCGCGGGTGTCGCGGACGGTCGTCGGGATGCCGGCCGCGCGCAGGCGTTCGACGAACTGCTGCTCCACCCCCGGGCGCGACGCGGTCCACTTCGACCCGGGCGTGGGGTTGAGCGGGATGGGGTTGACGTGCACCCAGCCGCGCCCTCGGGCATTGAGCTTGGCGCCGAGCAGCTCTGCACGCCAGGCCTGGTCGTTGATGTCGCGGATCAGCGCATACTCGATGGAGACCCGGCGGCCGGTCGTCTCGAAGTAGCGGTGGGCCGCGTCGAGCGCCTCGTCGACGGACCACCGTGTGTTGATCGGCACCAGTTCGTCGCGCAGCTCGTCGTCGGGGGCGTGTAGCGAGAGGGCGAGCGTCACGGGGATGCCCTCGCCCGCGAGCCTGTCGATGGCGGGGACGAGGCCCACGGTCGACATGACGATGTGCCGGGCGGACATGCCGAGGCCGTCCGGGGCCGGGTCGGTCAGCCGGCGGATCGCACCAATGGCGGCCTTGTAGTTCGCGAGCGCCTCCCCCATGCCCATGAAGACGACGTTGGAGACCCGCAGCGGGGTCTCGCTCTCGTCCGCGGGGCCTGCGCCCCCCAGCTCGCCGCCCCCCAGCTCGCCGCGCCGGAGCGAGCGCGCCGCGAAGACGACCTGCTCGACGATCTCGGCCGTTGACATGTTGCGGGTCAGGCCGGCCTGGCCGGTGGCGCAGAAGGGGCAGTTCATCCCGCACCCGGCCTGGCTGGAGACACAGATGGTGACGCGGTTGGGGTAGCGCATCAGGACCGACTCGACGATGGCCCCGTCGTGCAGGCGCCAGACCGCCTTCACCGTCTTTCCGTCGTCGGCCGTCCGTTGCAGGAGCGGCGTGAGCAGCGTGGGGAGCAGGTCACGCACGAGGTCGTCCCGGGTGCCCTTCGGCAGGTCGGTCATCTCCTCAGGCGTGTCCACCAGTCGCTCGAAGTAGTGTGTCGACAACTGTTTGGCCCGGAAAGCCTTGTGCCCCAACACCTCGACGGCCTCCTTGCGCTCGGCCGGGGTGAGGTCGGCGAGGTGGCGCGGCGGCTTGCCACCGCGCGGGGCCGTGAAGGTCAGCTGCCCCGGCACCGGCGGCCCGACGACGGGCTCGGGGAGCGGGTGCGCGGCAGCGGCGGGAGGGGGCGAGGAGGGGTCGGTCATCAGGGGGACAGTCTCTCAGGAGCGCGCCACGATCAGCGAACCGCGCTCAGGTGGCGACGAGGACGGTCAGGACGCCCCACACGACGGGCGCCGTCATGATCAGGGAGTCGAGCCGGTCCATCATCCCGCCGTGTCCGGGCAGGATGTTGGACATGTCCTTGATGCCGAGGTCGCGTTTGACGGTCGACTCGACGAGGTCACCGCCGGTCGCAGCGACAGCAGTGACGGCGCCGAGGATCAGACCCACCCACCACCGGCCGCCGAGGGCGAAGTGGACGCACAGCACGCCGACGAGCATGCAGGCCAGCACGGAGCCCCCGAAGCCCTCCCACGACTTCTTGGGGCTGATCGTCGGAGCCAGCGGATGGCGCCCCCAGAGGACCCCCACGGCATACCCGCCGATGTCGCTCGCGACCGTCACCGCGACGAAGGTGAAGAGGCGCCAGTTGCCGTCGTCCGGGGCCAGCAGCAGCGAGCTGAAGGCCGCGAGGAGCGAAGGGTATGCCGCGACGAACAGTCCCGCCACGACATCCGCCGCCGCGCCGCTCACCCCGTCGGCCACCCGCCACACGAGGATCGCGACGCAGGTCAGGCCGAAGCAGACCGCGAGCGCCTGCCCCCCGCCGACGTAGGCGGCGCCGAGCATGCTGATGCAGCCCACGACGCTCGGGACGACCGGCGCCCGCAGCCCGCGCGACCTCAACGCCCGGCACAGCTCCCACACCCCGACGCACACGGAGGCCGTCGCGAGGACGACGAAGAGCTCCTTGCGGACGAAGAGGCTGACGACCACAAGGGCTCCGAGCGACAGCCCGACGGCGACCGCCGCCGGCAGGTTGCGGCCGGCCCGGGAGACCTTGACGGACTGGGCCTCGGTCGTCACGGGGGCGATGACGGCATGGTGCTCGGGAGGGGAGGGATGACCCGGCCGGGCGGAGTCGTCCGGCGTGGGGTCGGCGTCGGCGGCGGTCTGGTCGCTCATGGTCCTCGTGCGGGAGGCCCTCAGACCTCCAGCAGCTCGGTTTCCTTTCCCTTGAGCAGGGTGTCCACGGTGTCGACGTACCTCTTGGTCAGCGCGTCGAGCTCCTTCTCACCGCGCGAGCCGTCGTCCTCGCCCACCTCGCCGTCCTTGACTGCCTTGTCGAGGTCGGTCTTGCCCTTGCGGCGCACGTTGCGGATCGAGACGCGCGCCTCCTCCGCCTTGGTGTGGGCGAGTTTGATGTACTCCTTGCGGCGGTCCTCGGTGAGGATCGGCATGACGCACCGGATGACGTGACCGTCGTTGCTGGGGTTGATGCCGAGGTTGGAGTCGCGAAGCGTCTTCTCGATCTCGTGCATCGCCCCCTTGTCGAAGGGGTTGACGAGGATGGTGCGCGCCTCGGGAGTCTGGAAGGACGCGAGCTGCTGCAACGGCGTCGGCGCTCCGTAGTAGTCCACGAGGAGCTTGTTGAACATTCCGGGGTTCGCGCGCCCGGTGCGGATGCCCGCGAAGTCCTCCTTGGCGACCTCGACGGCCTTCTCCATCTTTTCCTCGGCCTCGAACAAGGTCTCGTCGATCATCGCCAGCGCACCTCTTCCGTCGTCGTGTTGGTCGGCCACCCTCACTCGGGGGTGACGAGCGTGCCGATCTTCTCACCTCGCAGGGCCCGGGTGATGTTCCCCTCGCCCTCCATGCCGAAGACGATCATCGGCAGCTTGTTGTCGTGGCAGAGGCTGAACGCCGCCTGGTCGACGACCCGCAACCCGCGCTGGATGGCCTCGTCGAAGGTCAGCGTGTCGAGCTTGCGCGCGTCGGGGTTCGTCCGGGGGTCGGAGTCGTAGACCCCGTCCACCCCGCTCTTGCCCATGAGGACCGCGTCGCACTTGATCTCGAGCGCCCGCTGGGCGCTGACCGTGTCGGTGGAGAAGTACGGCATACCGGCGCCGGCGCCGAAGATGACCGCGCGGCCCTTCTCGAGGTGGCGGATCGCACGTCGGGGGATGTAGGGCTCGGCGACCTGCCCCATGGTGATCGCGGTCTGGACCCGGGTCTCGACTCCGGCCTTCTCGAGGAAGTCCTGTAGCGCGAGGCAGTTCATCACCGTCCCCAGCATCCCCATGTAGTCGGCCCGGGTGCGGTCCATGCCCTGGGCCTGCAGCTCGGCCCCGCGGAAGAAGTTGCCGCCGCCGATGACGATGGCCACCTGGACCCCCCCGCGGACGGCCTCCGCGATCTGCTCGGCGATGCCCCGCACGACAGCCGGGTCGAGCCCGACATGGCCCCCACCGAGGACCTCGCCGGAGAGCTTGAGCAGGACCCGCTCGTACGGGGTCTGACGGGCGTCGGCGGTCACGTGCGGCCTCCAGGGAGCAGGGTGCGGCGGTCGCTCGATCCTTCCACACGGGGGCGCTCGCAGCCGAACTCGTCCTCGTGGCGCTGCGGCGTCGGACCTGTTCGGACGGACAGGTCCGCAGCCTCCTCGAAGGGATGGTCACCGGGCAGGAGCGGCCTCCCTAGGCTGGACCAGCGGCGGGCGACGAGGCCCGCCCGAGCCGCAAGGAGTGCTGCCCACGGTGCCATGTCCCGCGCCCGGAGACCGGGGTAGGCTGTCAGCGGCGTCCAGTGCTGCCGCGCCCGGCAGGCAGCTGACAAAGGCGTCCCCGGGAGGCGTCGTGAAGCACGCCTCCCGCGCCCTGAGAGTGCGCCCGACCGCGGTCGTGCCCACTGTGGCACCCGTCCGGTCCCCGTCGGGCCGCCCCCCCGTCGGGCCGCCCCAGGCGGCGCCGCTGGGCCGGCTGGTCAAGTTCCACGCCCCCGAGGTCGTCTTCGGCTTCGGCTCGCTGGCCGAGGCGGGGTATGCCGCGGCTCGCCTCGGCGCCCGCCGTCCCCTGGTCGTCACGGACCCGGGCCTGCTCGAGGCCGGTTGGCCGGACGCGCTGCTGCGTCACCTGCGCGAGGCCCGGCTCAAGCCGGTCGTCTGGTCGGCCCTGACCCCGAATCCCAAGGACCACGAGATCGCGGCGGGTTACGAGTTCTACCTCGAGCACGAGGCCGACGTGCTCATCGCCATCGGTGGGGGCTCGTGCATCGACGCGGCCAAGGGCATCGCCATCCTCTCGAGCAACGGTGGCAACCTGCTCGACTACGCCGGCGTCGACAAGGTGACCAGGCCGATCCCGCCGCTGCTGATGATCCCCACCACCTCGGGCACCGGCGCCGACGTGTCGCAGTTCTGCATCGTCACCGACACGACCCGGTCGGTCAAGGTCACCATCATGGGACGGGCCCTCGTGCCGGACCTGTCGATCATCGACCCCCGGCTGCTGTCCACGATGCCGTCCTGGCTCGCCGCGGCCACCGGGCTCGACGCGCTGACCCACGGCATCGAGTCGTTCGTCTCCCTGGCGCACAACCCCCTGGCCGACATCCATGCCCTGCACGCGGTGGGGCTGGTCACCACCCACCTCCACGCGACGATCGAGCGGCCGAGTGACCTGGTGGCCCGCGAGGGCATGGCCCAGGCCAGCCTCAACGCGGGGCTGGCGTTCACCAACGCGATCCTCGGCGCCACCCATGCGATGAGCCACCAGGTCGGCGGCCTGCTCGACGCCCCGCACGGCGTCGTCAACGGCGTCCTGCTCCCCCACGTCATCCGCTACAACGCCCGCGCCACTCCGGAGCGATTCGTCCACCTCGCCCGTGCTGCGGGGCTGCGCGTCGACGGGATGCCTGGGGTCGAGGCTGCGGAGCTGCTCGCCCAACACGTCCGCACCCTCGCCGACGACGTCGGGGTCCCCCGCGGGCTGCGCGAGCTGGGCGTCGACGAGAGCTGCATCGCCCGGTTGGTCAGCACCACCCTCGACGACGCCTGCCTGACGACGAACCCCAGACTGGCCACGTCCGAGGACCTCGTCACCCTCTTCCGGGCCGCACTGTGACAGAGAGCCGGAGCCCGGACCTCGCCACGCTCACGGGGGTCCGCTCCGGCAAGCGCTCGTTCTACCGCGAGTACGTGCGCTCCGACGAGCGCATGCAGCACGCCGTCCGCGCGATGGACTCCATCTCGCGGGCCCTCGTGCGGACCGTCGAAGGCCCCCGCGCGCTGCTCGAGGAGGTCGCGCGGGCCGCCGCTCACCACCTCGACGCCGAGTGGACGATCCTCGCGCTGGCCGACGGACGCCTCCAGGGGGCCCGGCCCAGGTTCGTCACGGTCACCGCGCACGGGGTGGCGGAGGCCGACGAGCAGCAGCTGCCCGCCTACGTCCGGCGCGAGCTCGGCGCCGTGCGCGCGGGCTATGCCCGGCCCGCACTCGACTCCGGCTGGGTGCGGGTGCCGATGACCCTCGAGGGCGAGAGCGTGGGCACGCTCACCGCTCTCCATCGCCTCCCGGTGGACCCGGAGCCGGGCGACCTGTCCGTCCTGCGGATCCTGGCCAACCAGGCGGCGGTCTCGCTGCACACCTCCCAGCAGTACCAGGCCGGGATGGCCCTGCACCGGCGCGCCCAGCAGCTCTACGACGAGGCGACCGCCCAGGCGCAGGACCTGGCGGTGCGCACGGCCGAGCTGCGCCAGGTCGAGCAGCGTCTCCAGGTCGCCCACCAGCGCGAGCTCATCGACACCGAACGGCACCGGATCGCCCGCGAGCTGCACGACAGCGTCACCCAGTTCGTCCTCTCTGCCGGCATGGCCGTCGAGGTCGCCCGCGGGGAGGCGGAGCAGCTCGGGCCCGAGGGGGCCTCGATCAACGCACGGCTGCTCACGGCCAAGGGACTGTCCCAACAGGCCGTCGAGCAGCTGCGCCGGGCCATCTACGCGCTGCACCAGACCCACGGCGACACGGTGTCGACGCTGCCCGAGCTGCTCCACGAGGTCGCCCGCCACCACAACCCCCAGCTCGACGTTCAGCTCCGGGTCGAAGGCGACGTCCTGCCCCTGCCCAACGACGCCCACCACGAGATCGCCCGGGCCGTCGGCGAGGCCCTGTTCAACGTGGCCGCCCACGCCAGGGCCACCCGGGTCATCGTGCGCCTCAGCTACCGAGGCGACGAGATCCGGGTGGCCGTCGCCGACGACGGCGAGGGGGACCCTACCTACCTCAGCCGACTGCTGCGGCTCGAGCGGACGGCCGCCACGGACGGGCGCCATCGCGGCCTCGTCAACATCGACGCCCGGATCAGCGAGCTGGGCGGCAGCATCGCGTTCCGCCGGGCCCGTCTCGGCGGCGTCCGGGTCGTCATGCGGATCCCGCTGCCATTGGCCGGCCCCCACCGGCCGGGCATCATCAACGGGCTCGTCGGCAGCCCCGATCGCAGGGAGCCCTGATGGCCGCGCTGACGCCCGCCGAGCACATCGAGCACACGGACGTGGTCGGCATCATGCTCGTCGACGACCACGCCATCGTCCGGCAGGGTCTGCGCTCGATCCTCGAGCGTGAGGACGACATGCAGGTCGTCGCCGAGGCCTCGACGGCCGCGGAGGCGATGGCCGTGGTGGGCCACACACGGCCCCAGATCGTGCTCCTCGACCTGAAGCTCTCGACCTCATCGGACACCGAGGGCCTCGACCTGTGCGCCGAGCTCGTGCGCCTGCACCCCGAGCTCGGGGTCCTGGTCCTGACGACGTTCCTCGACGAGCACCTGGTGCTCCAGGCGGTCCGGGCCGGCGCCCGGGGCTACGTCGTCAAAGACGTCGACACGTCCGCCCTGATCCGGGCCATCCGCGACGTCAGCCGCGGCGAGAGCGCCTTCGACGCCCGCAGTGCCTCGGCGATGGTCCGTGGCCTCAACCAGCCCGAGACCAGCAACGCGATGAAGCTCACGGCCCGCGAGAGCGAGGTCCTGCGCCTGCTGGCCCGGGGGATGTCCAACCGCGACATCGGCGCAAAACTCTACATCTCGGAGACGACTGCGAAGTTCCACGTGGGCAACATCCTGCGCAAGCTCGGAGTGACGCGCCGGGCCGAGGCGGTCTACGAGGCGAGCAAGATGGGGGTGATCTGACCGGGCCACCGCCCCCCGACCGTGCACCTCAGCCGGGTTGCTCAGTTGACTGCCGTCTCGATGACGAGCCAGCCGCCGTGGTGCTCGTGCACGTCGAACGGTCGAGCGGTGGCTGCGCCCCAGGTGCGCAGGTCGTCCAGGGAGACGGTGCGCACGTGGCCGTATGACTCGTCAGCCTCCTCCTCGAGCGGCACCGCGACGACGACCCGCCCCCGGGCACACCGCACCGCCTCGGCGACGACCCGCGACCCGTGGTCCGGCTCGAGGTGCTCCAGGAGGTGGATGACCAGCACATTCTCTGCGGACCGGGCCGGCACGGGCATCCGTGCCGCATCGGCGAAGACGGTGTCGAGGGTGATGCCCAGCCGCGGCGCCACCGCCGCGAGCAGGCGCGTCGTCCCGGCGGACACGTCCGAGGCGGTCGTCAGGCGGCCCTCGGCTGCCAGCCGCAGCGAGAGGAACCCGAAGCAGCACCCCAGCTCGAGGGCCGAGCCCGGCAGCACGAGTTCGCAGGCGTGGTCGTAGACGGGCGCATAGCCGGCGATGGAGCCGTGGAAGTGATCGGCTGTTGGGCTCGTGCCCGGCTCCGAGTCTCGATCTCGCAAGGCCCCCAGCTGGCGGAAGGTGTTGCGGTAGAACAGCTCCCAACTGTCCAGCGCGTCCACGGCGCTCGAGCGGACGATGCCGGTGAAGATCCGCTCGAACATCTCGGCACCGCGGACCCACCCTGGGGCGAACAGCTCCTCGACGATGAGCCCGGCGAGGTCGTCGTCGATGCGCTCCGTGGGGATGGTGTGGGTCACGGACAGCCGACCGGCGACCGGGGCGATGTCGAAGTGCGCGGTGCGCACCCCGTGCAGACCCCGCCGCGGCCTGTCGTTCGCGCAGGCCTGGACGGTGACGAGGTCGTCCTCGTAGCGCCCGCCCACGGTGGCCACGAGGGGGTCGATCGGGCTCGTGGGCCTGGCCTGCATCAGTCGACCCCCTGGAGGACGGAGGCGGCGAGGTCGATGCCCTGCAGGCTGCGCACGACCTGGACCCGGTCGCAGTGCTCGGCGTAGAGCGGCAGGTCGCAGCGTCCGAGCTGCCACGAGTAGCGCGGCTCGGGGGTGAGCCACACCGTCTCCCTCGCCCGACGGGTCAGCTCCTCGAACACCGCCAGCCCGGGGTCGCGGCCGTTGCCCCGTCCGTCGCCGAGGATCAGCAGCGTCGTGCGCCTTGAGACCGCCGAGCCATGGGCCTCGAGGAACGACGAGAACGCCGACCCGTAGTCGGAGTCGGCATCGACGTCGATGAGCCCACCGGCCGGCATCCCGGACATGACAAGCGAGAGGGCGTCCTCGATCCGGTGCTCGGCGAAGAGGTCGGTGATCTCGACGACGTCGTTGACGAACGCGAACGTGCGCACCTGGGCCGCGATGGACTGCAGGCTGTGGACGAGGTGGAGGGTGAACCGGGCGGCCGCCCGGACCGAGAGCGAGACGTCGCACAGCACGAGCAGTCGGGGTCGGTCCTCCACCTTGCTCACCGTGACCGGACGGAAGGGGATGCCGTCGTAGCGCATGTTGGTGCGCATGGTCCGGGCGCCGTCGACGACGCCGCGGGTGGCCACCTTCCGACGAGACCGGGGGGCCCCGTGGAGGCTGTGCAGCAGTCGGCGCAACGACTCCTCGAGGTCGGCCCGCTCGGTCTCGTCGATGGTCTCCGCCTGCGCCGCCTGGATGTCGCGGGCCTCCACCTCCCGCTCCATGAGCATGAGCTTCTCGAGGTGCTCCTTGAGCTTTTCCGGCAGGCCCGCCAGCAACGGCGCCAGGGCTGCCCGCAGCGCCGAGAGGGACGCGACGTCCTGGCCGGCCATCCCCTCCTCGGCGATGGTGTCGGAGAGCCACTCCAGCAGCGCCATCTCCTGCGCGACCGAGAGCTCGACATCGAGCTCCAGACCCGGTCGCGTCGCGAGCTTGCCGGGCGAGCCGGGGTTGTGCAGCCGGCTGGTCGAGATCTGCACCCGGGCTGCCTCACCCGGGCCGCCTGCGGTGTCGGCCGAGAGGACGATCTCATCGGTCAGTGAGGCCATGTCGATCTTGTTTGCCTCCTGGTGGAGGTTGTACTGCTGCGCCATGTCCTCGGGTTTGAAGAAGTCACGCACGTCCTGCGGCTTGCCGTGCGAGTGACCCTGCTGCGGGGTGTCCCCCGGCTCCTCCGAGAGGGTGAACTCCGAGAGCTCCCCGTCGTCCGAGAGATCGGCGTGGGCGTGCGAGTGTCCGTGGTCCTCGGGGGCGGCCACGACGCGCGACAACGCGAAGAAGCTGTCGAAGACGCGGTCGAACACCTCGAGGTCACGCCGGTCCTTGATGAGGCTCACCGCGAGGGCGGACCGCAGCACCTCCCGATCGGCCAGGACGCCCGGTTGGGCGGCGGCGCGGAGAGCGTCCACGGCCTCGGCCACACTGACCCGGACGCCGTGGAGGCGCAGGAACCGGATGAACCGGTGGATGGCCCCTTCCACGGCCTATACCGGCCGCCGTCGGGCCGAGCGTGCGGCGAAGGACCGCTCGCCCTGGGATCGGGGGACGTCGCGCTTGCCGCCGGGTCCGCTTCCCTTGGCTCCGTAGTAGGCGCTGTCGTGACGACCCGGCTTGTCCTTGCCGGCCCGCACCGTGCGCCCGTCGACGTCGCCGTCCACGGCGGCGTGGTCCGTCGTGTCGCGACGGGCCACAGCCGGGGCGCCGGTCGGGGCGGGTGGCAGCGACGGGTCGTCGTCGTGGCTGTGCGGGGCGCCGTCGCCGTGGTCGTGTGCCGGTCCGTCGCCGTGGGAGTGCCCTTGGCCGTGGGCGCCCGCCCGGCTGTCGGGCACGGTGGCGTTGGGATCGAGCAGACGCGGAAGCGCCCGGTTGGCCTTGGCCGCATCACGTTCGTACTTGACGACGACGTTGAGGGTCTCGGAGAGGATGTCGGAGCGCAGCTCCGAGACGCCGAGGACGGCGAGGGTGCGGGCCCAGTCGATCGTCTCGGAGATGCTCGGCGCCTTGCGCAGCTCGAGCTCGCGCAGCCCCCTAACGACCTCGACGAGGCGCACGGCGAGGGAGTCGGCCAGGCCGGTGTCCTTGGACCGCAGGATCTCCAGCTCACGCTCGGGTGTCGGGTAGTCGAGGAAGAGGTGGAGGCAGCGGCGTTTGAGGGCAGCGGAGAGGTCCCGGGAGTTGTTCGAGGTGAGGATGACGAAGGGCTGGTGCTTGGCCTTGACCGTGCCGATCTCGGGGATGGAGATCTGGAACTCGGCCAGGCACTCGAGCAGGACCGCCTCGAGGGCCTCGTCGGCACGGTCGACCTCGTCGATGAGCAGCACGACCGGCTCGTCCGAGTCAATGGCCTGCAGCAGGGGCCGCGGGGCCAGGAAGCGCTCCGAGAAGAAGACGCTCTCCTGCTGCGCGATCCGCTCGACGGCCTCCTCGAGGTCCTTGGTGTCCGCGACCAGCTGGCCGATCTTCTCGCGGAGGATCTGCGTGTAGAGCAGCTGCTTGCCGTAGTCCCACTCGTAGAGGGCCTTGGTCTCGTCCTGGCCCTCGTAGCACTGCAGCCGCAGCAGTCGCCGTCCGGTCGCGCGCGCCAGGCTGAGCGCCAGCTGGGTCTTCCCGACGCCGGCCGGGCCCTCCAGCAGGACCGGCTTGCCGAGTCTCGACTGGAGGAAGACGGTCGTGGCCAGCCGGCTGTCGGCGAGGTAGCCGACCTCACCGAGGCGCCGGCGGGTGTCCTCGACGTCGGCGAACTCGTCGAGAGCCGCCAGGGGGGTGTCCTCGGGTGTCGGGATCACGGGTGCTCCTTGGCTGTTCCTGAAGGGGGGTGGGTCTCGTCCTGAAAATAAGGGAAGTGAGGCCGAAGGGCCGGGACCGCGGGCGAACCGCGGTCCCGGCCCCGAGCCGGGACGATCAGCTGAGGAGGTCGTCCAGGTCTCCGGTCATGCAGTGCTCCACCACCGGCCGGACCGTCTCGAAGGTGCACTCCTTGGCGTTGCCGGGGGTGCAGGCGTCGCCCAGGACGTGGTTGGTGATGCGGTCCACGTCCTTGTCGTCGCCGTTGATCGTCGCGGCGTTCTCGTAGTACTTCGTCGGGCCCGTGCCGAGCCGGTTCTTGGAGTACGAGTCCTTGGTGACGTCGACGAAGCGCTCCGGGATGCCCACGTCCCGCAGCAGCCGGATCGCTGCGGCGAGGGCGGCATCCGCGGCCTGGACATCGGTCATGCCGTAGGTGTCGACACCCATGGCGGTCGCGATCTCGGCAAAGCGCTTGTACTGGGCAGGCATGTTGAACGCCCACACCCGTGGTAGGGCCACCGCGTTGTTCAGGCCGTGGTGGGTGTCATAGAACGCGCTCACCGCGTGGGAGATGGAGTGGATGATGCCGAGTCCGCCGGAGTTGAACGCCTGGGCGGCAATGTACTGGGCATACATCATCCCCTCGCGTCCGGCGAGGTCCTGGCCGTTCCACACGGCCTGGCGCAGGCTCTCCGCGGTCAGCTTGATGGCATACAGGGCGTTGCCGAGCGACGGGGGGAAGTCCAGTCGCGAGACGTACGGCTCGCTCGCGTGCGCCAGGACGTCGAAGCCGCACTGCGCCGTGTAGTCGACGGGCAGGTCGAAGTAGAGCACCGGGTCGTCGATGGCGAGCGAGGTGACCGAGGCGTCGTCGAAGGCGACGTACTTGTGCGGGTTGTCAGGGTCGGTCGTGGTGTCGGTGATGACGTAGGCCCACGACGTCTCGGACCCCGTGCCGGCGGTCGTCGAGACCGCGATGTGCGGCGGGTTCTTGGGGTTCTCGCTCTTGTTGAAGCCCTCGAACTCGTTGACGTTGCGCCCGTCATGGGCGACGGAGATCCGCGCGCCCTTGCAGGCGTCGTGCGAGGACCCGCCACCGATGGAGACGAACGAGTCGCACTGGTTCTCCTGATAGAGACCCACCGCGTCCATGACGTTGTAGTCCTTGGGGTTGCTCTCGACCTTGTCGTAGACCACGACCTCGAGGCCGTGATACTTCATCGACTCGGCGATCTTGTGGACGATGTCGGTCCCGCGCAGGCCTGACGTCATGATCAGCGTCTTCCGGAAGCCCAGCTTGAGCGCCTCCGGGCCGATCATCTCGTGGGCCCCGGGACCCATCAGCGCACGCGGGAAGGGGTGGAACTCCTTGATGGGGAAAGGTTTGAGCAGCTCGTCGACCTGCATCACGGCCTCCTTGTCGTATGAGTGGGCGCTCTGGACGCTAGGAGTCGATCCCGGCCCGCGAACAGGTGAGGACGCAAAGACTGGTCATCGAGCCCGCCCCGTGCTGCCCGGACGGTCACCCGTCCCCCTCTCCGTTAGGGGAGGCAGCACACCGCCGGGGGCGCGCCCCTACCCGAAGCGACAGGTAAGTCCACCCGCCCGAGCAGGTCTCCCCCGCGGCGGCGGCTCATAGCGTGACACCACCGGGCCCATACCGGGCCCCGTCACCCGGAAGGTGGAAGTCATGTCCGACTCCCTCGCGCCTGCCGCCCCCGCGGCCGCCACCGACTCGATCGTCCTGCTCGAGGACGCCCCCGAGTCCGTCGTGCTCGACGAGACCCTCGTCGAGGAGGTCTCCATCGACGGCATGTGCGGCGTCTACTGATGCTCACCCAGGCGTGGAGACTGAGCGACTCGGTGTCGCTTCGACCCGAGCCCTTCGGGGCACTCGTCTACGACTTCTCCACGCGCCGGCTCAGCTTCCTCAAGACCCCCACGCTGGTCGACGTCGTGCGTCGGCTGGCGGCCAGCGCCAGCGTCCAGGACGCGCTGACCGACGCCGGGGTCGCCGAGGGCGAGCAACCGGCATACCTCTCGGCCCTGCACGGGCTGGCGACCAGCGGCATCCTCACCCCCCAGGAGACCCAGCAGTGACCATCACGCAGGAGCGCCCGTCCGGTGGCCGGCTCGTCGACCAGTTCGAGTACGGCCTCGACGCGCCGATCTGCCTGACGTGGGAGCTGACCTATGCCTGCAACCTGTCGTGCGTGCACTGCCTCAGCTCGTCGGGTCGACGCGACCCCCGCGAGCTGACGACGGCGGAGGCCAAGGCGCTCATCGACGAGTTCGAGCGGATGCAGGTCTTCTACATCAACATCGGTGGTGGCGAGCCGACGGTGCGGCCGGACTTCTGGGAGCTGCTGGACTACGCCGTCGAGCACCACGTAGGCGTGAAGTTCTCCACGAACGGGTTCCGGATCACGCCGCAGCGAGCCGCGCGGCTGGCCGCGACAGACTACGTCGACGTCCAGATCTCGCTCGACGGGGCGACGGCCGAGGTCAACGACGCGGTCCGCGGGGCCGGGACCTACGACGCGGCGATCGCGGCGATGGCCAACCTCCAGGCCGCGGGGATGCGCGACTTCAAGATGTCGGTGGTCTGCACGCGGCACAACATCGACCAGCTCGACACGTTCAAGGCGATCGCCGACCACTACGGGGCTCAGCTGAGACTCACCCGGCTGCGCCCCTCGGGCCGCGGGGCGGACGTGTGGGAGGAGCTGCACCCGTTGCCGGAGCAGCAGCGCCAGCTCTACGACTGGCTCGTCGCCAACGGCGACCAGGTGCTCACCGGCGACTCGTTCTTCCACCTCTCGGCGTTCGGCGAAGCCCTGCCGGGGCTCAACCTCTGCGGCGCCGGTCGCGTCGTCTGCCTCGTCGACCCGGTGGGTGACGTCTACGCCTGCCCCTTTGCGATCCACGACACCTTCAAGGCCGGCACGATCCGGGAGGGTGGCTTCGCCCACGTCTGGACGAACTCGGAGCTCTTCGCCGACCTGCGCAACCCGCAGACCGGCGGCGCGTGCACCAAGTGCTCCGCCTTCGACTCCTGCCGTGGTGGCTGCATGGCCGCGAAGTTCTTCACCGGCCTGCCGCTGGATGGACCGGACCCGGAGTGCGTCAAGGGCAACGGCGCGACGCCGCTCGCCTCCGTCGACCCGGGCAGCCGGCCCTCCCCGAGCCAGGACCACTCCCACTCGGGGCCGGTGCGCAATGAGCCGGTGCGCCGCAAGCCGGTGGCACTGACCCTCCTGCGCACCCGCCCGGACCGGTCGTGCGACGAGAGCCCGTTGACGGGCCTGCAGAACGCCCGAGGCTAGCCCTGGTGACCCCGGCTCCGACGGCGCGCCCGCCCAGCCTCGATCTCGGTCTGCAGACGTGGCCGGTGATCGACCAGGGCGAGGTGCTGCTCCTGGTGCCCGTCGGCGCCGTGGAGCAGCACGGTCCCCACCTGCCCCTGGCCACCGACGCTGTCGTCGCGGCGGCGGTCGCCCGTCACGCCGCCGAGACGCTGACCGCCCAGGGAAAGCGGGTGCTCGTCGCCCCGGCGCTCGCCTACGGCGCCAGCGGCGAGCACGAGGGGTTCCCCGGGACGATCTCGATCGGGCACGAGGCCTTGCGGTGCCTGCTCGTCGAGTTCGCACGATCGGCCTGCCGGTGGGCCTCGGGCACCATCTTCGTCAACGGCCACGGCGGCAACGTCCCGACCCTGAAGAGGGCCGTGGAGCAGCTGCGGATCGAGGGCCGCGCCGTGGCCTGGACCTCGTGCGACCTGGTGGGTTCGGACGCGCACGCCGGTCGGACCGAGACGTCACTGCTGCTGCACCTGACGCCGTCGGCCGTCCGTCTCGAGGAGGCCGTGTCGGGCTGCAGCACGCCACTGGCCGAGCTGCTCCCCCGGCTGCGGGCCGAGGGCATCCGCGCCGTTGCCCGCAGCGGGGTGCTCGGCGATCCCACGGGCAGCAGTGCCGACGAGGGCCGAGAGCTCTTCCGCACCCTCGTGCAGAACCTCGTCGCCGAGCTGCTCGCGCTCGACGTGACGCAGAACGGGCGCCTCGCTCAGGCCGGCGCCGCCCGGGAGCCGGTGCGCTCGTGAGCGCCCCGGGGACGGCGCTGGTCACGGGTGCCGCGCGCGGCATCGGTGCTGCCGTGGTCGTCCGCCTCGTGGCCCGCGGTTTCCACGTGTATGCCGTGGACGCGTGCGCGGGCGCCACGGCCGGCACGGCATACCCGCTCGCCGTGCGGGAGGACCTGGAGCGGGTCGCTGCGGCGCATCCCGACGCGGTGACTCCTGTCGTCGCGGACGCGTGCGTGCCCGCCCAGCTGGGCGGCGTCGTGGACCGGATCCGGTCCGAGCGCGGCGGGCTGCAGGTCGCCGTCGCGAACGCCTCGATCATCGCCGGCGGGTCGCTGCTCTGGGAGACGGACGACGCGCTGCTCGAGCACCTCTGGCGGGCCGACGCGGTGAGCGTCTGGAACACGGCGAAGGCGACCCTTCCACTGCTGCTGCAACAGGATCCGGGGCAACGCCCGACCTTCGTGGCGGTCGCGTCCGCGGCCGGCGAGCAGGGGCTCTACCAGCTGTCGGCCTACTGCATGGCCAAGCACGCGGTCATCGGGCTCGTCCGGGCCCTTGCGGCGGACGTGGCCGGGCTGTCTGTCACGGTGGCCGGCGTCTCGCCGTGGTCGACCGACACGGCCATGCTGGCGGCCACCGCGCAGATCTACGGGCTGGACGACATCGGGCCGCTCCTCGGGGGGCCTGCCGCTCGGGCGCTCGAGCCCGACGAGGTCGCCTCCGTCATCGAGTTCGCCTGTCTGGCAGGGCCCGTGGTGCACGGTTCGATCCTGCCAGCCGGCCGAGGGGGTCGGGAGTGAGTGCCGTCTGCGCCCCGACGCCGCAGGGCACCGGGAGCGTCCCCACGTCCGGGTCACTGCCGCGGGGGTTCGTGGCCCGACTGGCCGCAGAGACGAAGAGCTGTGACGGGGGGACGACGCTCATCGGCACGACGACCGGGCGCCTGGTCCACCTCAGGGCCGAGGCGGCGCAGGCGCTCGACGGCCGCCGGGTCGAGGTCGTCGACGGGGTCACCGCCGCCCTGGCGCGGCTGCTGCTGGACCGGGACCTCGCCCACCCCTCATGGGACCGGCCCGGCGTCGACGACGAGGTGCGTGACGTCACCGTCGTGGTCCCGGTCCGCGACCGCGCCCTCCAGCTGGCACGGCTCCTGGAGGCGCTGCCCGCCGGGATCGCGACCATCGTGGTCGACGACGGCTCGCTCGATGAGGTGGCGACCGCACGACTGGCCAGGGAGTTCGGTGCCCGGTTGGTGCGCCACCCCAGCAGCCGCGGGCCGGCCGCCGCGCGCAACAGCGGGCTCCGCCAGGTGACGACCCCGTATGCCGTGTTCGTCGACTCCGACGTCGTCCCCGTGCCGGGGTGGCTGGGGTCCCTGCGGCGCCATTTCGACGACCCCCGCGTGGGACTCGTCGCCCCCCGGGTCCTCGGCATCGAACAGGCCGACGGCGCCACCTGGCTGCACCGCTACGAGGCAGTGCGCTCGTCGTTGGACCTCGGAGCGACGCCGGCGGCCGTGCACCCCCACGGCCGGGTCGCCTACCTGCCGAGCGCGGCACTGATGGTGCGCTGCACGGCATACGGCTCGGGGTTCGACGAGAGCCTCCACGTCGCGGAGGACGTCGACCTCGTCTGGCGCACCCACGAGGCCGGGTGGCGGGTGCGCTACGAACCGGCGGCGCTGGTGCGGCACGAGCACCGCACCGACGTCAGCCACTGGCTCTCCCGCAAGGCCTTCTACGGCACCGGCGCCGCGCTGCTCGCCGCGCGCCACGGCGAGGCCGTGGCGCCGATGGTGCTTGCTCCCTGGACCGCCGCGCTGACGGTCGTCCTGCTGGCGCAGCGCCGGTGGTCACTGCCGGTGGCCGCCGTGATCTGTGCCCTCACGACGCTGCGCATCTCGCGCCGGCTCTCCCGCAGCAGCCGCCCGGTCGCCACCGCCGCGACGCTCACCGCGGTCGGCGCGGTCGCGACCCTGCACCAGACCGCGTCCGCACTGACCCGCCACTACTGGCCGCTGGCCGTGGCCGCCGCGCTCGTGAGCAGGCGCGCCCGTCGGGCCCTGCTCGTCGCCGCCGTGGCCGACGGACTGCTCGACCACCGGCGCACGAAGCCGGACCTCGACCCCCTGCGCTACCTCGCCGCCCGTCGCCTCGACGACCTCGGGTACGGCACCGGCGTGTGGCTCGGCGCCTTCCGCGGACGATCCGCGGGCGCCCTCCGACCGGCCCTCAGAGGCTTCGATTTCCGGCACTAGAGAGGCACATCATGGCCAAGTCCGCATGGTTCGAGACCGTCGCCGAGGCGCAGCGTCGCGCCCAGAAGCGACTCCCCCCGTCGGTCTACAAGGCGCTGCTCGCCGGCTCGGAGAAGGGCGTGTCCTACGCGGACAACCTGTCGGCCTTCGGGGAGATCGGGATGGCCCCGCACGTGGCCGGGCTGTCCGCCCAGCGCGACCTGTCGACCCAGGTGATGGGGCAGCCGATCTCGATGCCGCTGATGATCTCCCCCACCGGCGTCCAGGCCGTCCACCCGGAGGGTGAGGTCGCCGTGGCCCGCGCCGCGGCCGCGCGAGGCACGGCCATCGGGCTCAGCTCCTTCGCGAGCCGGTCGGTGGAGGACGTGGTGGCGGCCAACGCCCAGACGTTCTTCCAGCTCTATTGGATGGGCTCGCGCGAGACCATGTCACGGCGCATGGCCCGGGCCCGTGCGGCGGGCGCCGTGGGGCTCATTGCCACGCTGGACTGGTCGTTCTCCCACGGGCGTGACTGGGGCAGCCCGTCGATCCCGGAGCGGATGGACCTCAAGACGATGGTCAAGTTGGCCCCCGAGGGGCTGCTCCGGCCGAAGTGGCTGCTCGAGTATGCCAGGACCGGCAAGTTCCCCGACCTCACGACGCCCAACCTCGCCGAAGCCGGCCAGGCGGCCCCGACGTTCTTCGGGGCCTACGGGGAGTGGATGCAGACCCCGCCACCGTCCTGGGAGGACGTGGACTGGATGCGCGAGGAGTGGGGCGGGCCCTTCATGCTCAAGGGCATCGCGCGCCTGGACGACGCTCGCCGGGCGGTCGACGCCGGCGTCACCGCGATCTCCGTGTCCAACCACGGTGGCAACAACCTCGACAGCACTCCCGCGCCGATCCGGATGCTGCCGGCGATCGCCTCGGCGGTCGGGAGCGAGGTCGACGTGCTGCTGGACGGGGGCGTGCGCCGGGGCAGCGATGTCGTCAAGGCGGTGGCCCTGGGCGCCAAGGCCGTGATGATCGGCCGGGCCTACCTCTGGGGCCTTGCCGCCAACGGCCAGGCCGGGGTCGAGAACGTCCTGGACATCTTCCGGGGCGGCATCGACTCCGCGCTCCTCGGGCTCGGCCACTCCTCGATCCACGACCTCGGCCCCGACGACCTGGTCATCCCGCCGGGGTTCACCCGGGAGCTCGGCGCGAGGGTGCAGGTCCCCCGCGCCTGAGACGGTCCCGGTCACCACCGGATGACCGAGATCGCACGTCAAGGTCTGAGGTGACGATGGCCGTAGGGAAACCTGGCCCCACGGGGGCGCCGCCAGCTTTTCCCAGGATGGCCGCGGGGAGGGATCGGGGCTCTGCCCTGCCCCGACCGGCCGGCACGGCTGAGTCATCGCAGAACCCGGTATGCCGGCCGCCCGGGTGGGCGGCCGGCATACCTGTCGGTGAGGGGTGCGGCCGGTGTCAGCCCCCGACGCGGAAGCGGGCGAAGCCCTTGGCCTGCGCCCCGGCATCCTTGAGGACCTGGCCAACGGACTTCTTGGAGTCCTTGGCGAACGCCTGCTCGGTGAGGGCCTGCTCCTTGAAGAACCCGTTGAGCCGGCCTTCCACGATGCGCGGCAGGGCGGCCTCGGGCTTGCCCTCCTCCTTGGCCGTGGCCTCGGCGACGCGACGCTCGTTCTCGACCGTGTCGGCGGCGATCTCGTCACGCGTCAGTACCGTCGGAGAGAAGGCTGCCACGTGCATGGCGACGTCGCGGGCGACCGCCTCGTCGCCACCCTCGGTGACCACGAGGACACCGATCTGGGCGGGCAGGTCGGGGCTGGTCTTGTGCAGGTAGGACACGACGTGCTCGCCCTCGAGGCGGGCCAGGCGACGGACCTCGATCTTCTCGCCGATCGTCGCGTTGGCGTCGTCGAGCAGCTCCTTGACCGTCCGGCCGTCCTCCAGCGTGCTCGCCAGGAGCGCGTCCGCGTCAGTGGCCTCGATCCGGACGGCCTGCTCGAGCACCTGCTCGGCGAGGGCGATGAACTTCGCCCCCTTGGCGACGAAGTCGGTCTCGCAGTTGACCTCGACCAGAGTGCCCACGCCGTGCTCGGCCCGGGCGGCGACCAGGCCGTTGGTGGCCGAGCGTCCCTCCCGCTTGGTCACGCCCTTCTGGCCCTTGATGCGCAGGATCTCGATGGCCTTGGCGTTGTCGCCGTCTGCCTCGTCGAGAGCCTTCTTGACGTCGAGCATGCCCGCGCCGGTCTGCTCACGCAGCGCCTTGATGTCAACGGCGGTGTAGTTCGCCATGTGGTGGTTCGCTCGTTTCAGTCGCGGTGGTCGGTGGTGCTGTGAAGAGTTGGCGCGCAGGGCGCCAGCGCGGCCCGGCCGAGCCCAGGGGCCCGGCCGGGTGCTTCCCTCAGGCGTTGGCGCCGGCCTCGGCGTCCGTGGCAGCCGGCGTCTCGGCCGCAGCCTCGACGACAGGAGCCTCAACGGCAGGAGTCTCGGTCCCGTCGGCGGGTGAGGTTTCGGCGGCAGCCGGGGGAGCCTCGGTCGCCTCGCTCGAGTCGGCCTTCGGAGCGTCGGTGGCAGCGGCGTCGGCGTAGAGCTCGCGCTCCCACTCGGCGAGCGGCTCGTCCGCCCCGGTG
>NZ_JBKJPP010000083.1:0-3038 GCF_046595215.1 Lapillicoccus sp.
GACCGTCGTCCCGTAACGCAGCAGGTGGGAGATCAACAAGGGCGTGGTCTGCATCGTGCTCTTCATGGCCTGAGCGTGCCAGCAACTCGCGGCGGACGGAAGGGTATCCGGGCAACCTCGCCCGATCTGTGCGGTCCGCGACTCCTCGGGGGGCCTCCGGCGCTCTAGGCTCCCAAGGTAGGGCGGGGGTCAGGAGGAGGCTGTCGCCTGAACGAATCCGCTATCAGTGTCAAGCACATCGTTCTGGGCCCCGGGCCGTCGACCGCCTGGGACGCTGCGGCCGGCGCACTCGCCGACTCCCCGCCGGGACAACGTAGGAGCATCGAGATGGGCCGGTTCCACCGCCACGACGACCGCACCGAGCACCAGCACGACGACGCCACCGACCACCGCGACGACCGCGCGGGGAACCGTCCTCACGGCGGCGACCACGGCGACCACTCCGGCTATGCGACCGGTCCCGAGCGGGTCACCGTCCTGGAGCGGATCTTCAGCGAGAACGACCGGGCTGCGGCGACCAACCGTGCGCAGTTCGACGCGCGGGGCGTGCGCTGCGTGAACCTGATGTCCTCACCGGGGGCCGGCAAGACGACCTTGCTCGTCCATACCCTGCGCCACCTGGACCGGCTCGGCGTGCGGGTGGGCGTGGTCGAGGGCGACATCGAGACCTCGATCGATGCCGACCGCCTTACCGGACTGGGCGCGCAGGTGGCGCTGCTCAACACCGGTGACGGCTTCGGCGGCGAGTGCCACCTGGATGCACCGATGGTCGCCCGCGCTCTTGGCCATCTCGACCTCGACGTGCTGGACCTCGTCCTCGTGGAAAACGTCGGCAACCTCGTCTGCCCCGCCGAGTTCGACGTCGGCGCACACGACTCGGTCATGGTCTACGCGATCACCGAGGGTGAGGAGAAGCCGCTGAAGTACCCTGTGATGTTCCGGTCGGTGGCGGTGGTGCTGGTGAACAAGATGGATCTCCTGCCGCACCTCGACTTCGACCTGGACCTGTTCCGGCGCAACGTGGAGCAGGTCAACCCGGCGGCCCGGATGATCGAGGTGAGCGCCCGGACCGGCGAGGGCCTGGGCGCCTGGCACGAGTGGTTGACCGCGCCCGACGCACCGCCGTCCCGACAGCCGCACTGATGTTGCCCCAGATCAACGCGACCGACTACCGCATCGGCTTCCGCCCGGGCTCGACCGACGGGCGCGGCACGGGCCCCGACGGGCGCGACGACCTCACCACGGCACACCGCTCCATCGACCGCCACCATCACGAGTACGCCGGGGCCCCAGGCCAGATCCTGGCCGAGACGTCTCGACGGCCAGGATCATCAGGATCGCGGCGCTCCTCGGGATCCGGACCCCCCAGCCGATCGGGCTGATGGGCCCGGCGCCGTTCGGCGGTGAGCTGGACGCCCCGGGCTCGGGTGTCGTCGCTGGACAGGCTGGCCTGCCCGCCACCTTGAGCATGATGCTGTGCGATTGCTCGGGGGTGACCAAGGACGCCTGCCTGACCGAGCACCGCCAGGCCCGCGACCGCGTCACCGAAGCGGTCGCCTCCGGCGCGGTGGGACGGGCGGCCGCCTTCGGCGCGGTGGACCGGCTGCTGTTCGACTGGGTGACGGCCCACCGCCAGTCGCCCGACAGCGGTGCGTCGGAGATCACGTCCGGCCGGCCGGCGATGCCCGAATGGTGGTGCTGGCCACGGCTGCCTCGGCGCAGGTGCGGGCCCGCTTCGACGCGGGACTGCTCGACCTTCCCGTGCGCTGGCCCGTCCTTCCGGACGATCGCCTTGACGGCCGACTCAGCTCCCCCCGTGCTGCGTCCAACGCCGGGACCCGGCTGCGGCTCCGCGTTCCACGTCGTGTTGGCAAGGCCGGCCCGCACCGTCCCGCACCGAGCTCGATCCGGACGACGATCCGGACCGCCGCCCGCAACGTCCCCGGCTGGCGTTGGTGGCAGGAGTGGGGCCAGCGACCGAGAAGGCGTGAGTGAGGCCGGCAGGACGCTACCCCTCGGGCGTGGGGCTCGGCCTTCGGGGATCCGGCCGTGCCGTCGACGACGGGAGCAACCCCCAAGGTTGCCGCAAGGTGGCGTGGTCATCATCAGGACATGCGCGCGGTCAGCCAGACCACCCGTCCTTCTCAGGAGGTTCAGATGATCCACATCGACAGGCGGAGGCCCAGGCTCGCGGCTGTGGTCATCCCGCTGACGGCGCTGAGCGTGCTCGCCACGGTCACCGCGTATGCCGGCGGCGGCACGGCAAGGCCACCTGCGGGTGCGGTGGCCCCGTTCGTGACCGCGACGCTGCCCGACCCGGTGACGTCCGTCAACCCGGCGTTGATCCACGGCTTCGACGACACCGGGTTCATCCAGGGCGCGACTCTGGATACCACCAACGTCAACTGCCCGAACACGGTCGACCCGCGCCGCTTCGGTGGCACCCTCACGTTGAACCACGGCCCGGTCGTGGTGCCGTGCAACCTGGTGATCCAGATGCCCGCGAACACCTTCACCTGGGCCGACTTCGTCAACGGTGGCCCGGCACTCGGGCTGGGCGGCGCCTACCCGTCCTTCGAGATCCGGGCGGTCGGCAACGTCGTCGGCGCGCGGCGCATCGCCGGTCTGCTGTATGCCTCCCAGAAGTTCCTGCACACCAGCACCGGCGTGATCACCGCCATCGACTACGCCACCGGCAACCTCAAGGTCGACACCGGTGACGCGGCCAACCCCGCGACCGTGCAGATCAACGACCCCAACGGGCGCTTCGGCCGGAAGACGAGCGGTCGGGCGCAGAGCCCGGACCCGCGGTTCAGCGTCGACGACGCGAACCCGACGATCCACTCCGGCACCGGATACCCGATGTGCGTGCCGCGCACCGACCCCACCGTCACGGACGACCCGGCGTGCCCGCAGCAGAACCGTCCCAACCTGGTGCCGGTCACGGTCAACGGGGCCGTCGTGGCGCCTGTCGCCGGTGGCTGCCGCAACTTCTCCGTGGCCGCCATCGCCCCGCCCAAGAGTGGTGAGCTGACCCG
>NZ_JBKJPP010000113.1:0-3102 GCF_046595215.1 Lapillicoccus sp.
GCCGCGAACCGTGTCCTCGAGGACCCGGAGCAGACTCGAGGAGAAGCTGTTGCTGACGTCCTGCAGCAGCGCGCCGATGACCCCGGTGCCACCCCGGCCGCGGCGCAGGTTGCTCGCCGTGAGGTTGTGTCGGTAGTTGAGCCGCTCGACGGCTTGGGTGACCTTGTCACGCAGGTCTGGCGAGACCCCGGCCTCCTCGTTGACGACCCGGGACACGGTCTTGAGGCTGACCCCGGCCAGGGCGGCCACGTCGCGCATCGTGGCCCGGCCAGGTCGCGGGCCATCTGGACCGTCGCCTGACATCGTTGTCATCGGCATGGTCCCAATTGAGCCACAACCGTTGACCTGTGTGCAAGGTCGGGCTATAACTGGGTCCTGACAACGTTGTCTAGCCCGGAGGTCACCATGAGCATTGCCATTCGTCCCCGTACCACCCGCCTGATGATGATCGCCTCGGCGACCAGCGTGGCTCTTACCCTCGCCGCGTGCAGCAGCGGCTCGGGCAGCACAGGAGGGGGCGCCGCCGCGACAGGTGGTGGCGGCGGGGACAAGATCGGGGTCGCCCTGATCACGAAGGACTCGTCGAACCCGTTCTTCGTTGCCATGCAGAAGGGCGCCAAGGAGGAGGCCGCCAAGGCCGGCAACATCACCCTCACGATCGCGTCCGGCAAGCAGGAGGGCGACGACCAGGGGCAGATCACCGCGATCGAGAACTCCATCGCGAAGGGCGACAAGGGGATCCTCATCACCCCGATGTCGACCGGGGTCAACTCCGCGATGAAGAAGGCCCGCGACGCCGGCCTCTTCGTCATTGCCCTCGATACCCCGCCCGACCCGGCGGAGACCGTCGACATCACGTTCGCGACGGACAACTTCAAGGCCGGCACGCTCATCGGTCAGTGGGCCGGCAAGCAGCTCGCCGGCAAGCCCGCGACGATCGCCCTGCTCGACCTCTTCAGCGACAAGATCGTCTCCGTCGACTACAACCGCGACCAGGGCTTCCTCACCGGCATGGGCATCGACACCAAGGACAAGAAGAAGAACGGCGACGAGGAAAAGACCGGCAAGTACTCGGGCGGCACCTACGTCATCGCCTGCAACGAGGCCAGCAACGGCGCCGAGGACGGGGGCAGGTCCGCGATGGAGAAATGCCTGACGAAGAACCCCGACATCAACCTCGTCTACACGATTAACGAGCCGGCAGCGGTCGGCGCGAGCGCCGCGCTCAAGGCCCAGGGCAAGACCGCGCTCATCGTCTCGGTCGACGGTGGTTGCGCCGGCGTGAAGTCGGTCAAGGACGGGACGATCGGAGCTACGGCCCAGCAGTACCCGCTGAAGATGGCGCAGCTGGGGATGGCGGCGATCCAGAAGATCGCCACGGGTGGAGAGAAGCCGAAGACCTCTGGGGGCCTCGACTTCTTCGACACCGGTGTTGCCCTCGTCACCGACAAGAAGGCCGACGGGGTGGACAGCATCAGTAGCGACGACGCGTCGAAGATCTGCTGGGGCTGACGTGTCGACGACCACGACGGCCGGCGGGAGCGGGCACAGCGCCGCTCAGGCTGAGCTCTCTCGTCGTTCGCAGAGCCCCGCCCAGCGGGTCCAGCACCTCCTGCACGCGCACCCGTGGCTCAGCCCGCTGATCCTGCTCATCCTGACGGTCATCGTCTTCTCCATCATCAACCCGAGGTTCATCCTGGCGAACTCACTGTCGCTGCTCGTCCAGCAGACCGCGGTGGTGGCTGCGCTGGCCCTCGGACAGACGTTGATCATCCTCACCGCCGGGATCGACCTGTCAGTGGGCGCCATCGCGATCCTCTCGACGATGATCATGGCGTCGTTGGCAGCAAACAACGGTGTCCCTGGCATTCTTGCGCTGGTGATCGGGGTCGCGTTCGGCCTCGGAGCGGGCTGGCTCAACGGGATGCTGGTGACCCGCATCAACCTGCCGCCGTTCATCGTCACGCTGGGCACGCTGAGCATCTTCACCGCTGTGGCCCTGCTCTACTCCGGCGGGTCGAGCATCCAGGACAACCGGCTGCCCGACGTCATCAACTTCACCGGGCAGAGCTTCTCCGTCGGCGGGTTCAGGGTGACCGTAGGCGTCGTCATCGTCCTGCTCATGTACCTCGTCGTCGGGTTCGCGCTGAGCCAGACGGCGTGGGGGCGACACGTGTATGCCGTCGGGGACGACCCGGAGTCGGCACGCCTCAGCGGCATCGCCAGCAAGCGCGTCCTGCTCTCGGTCTACACGGTCGCCGGGCTGATCTTCGGCATCGCCGCCTGGGTGCTCATCGGGCGATCCGGTGGAGCCACACCGAACGCCATCAGCACGGGCAACCTCGACAGCATCACGGCGGTCGTCATCGGCGGCACAAGCCTCTTCGGCGGCCGGGGTGGGGTCGTCGGGACACTGCTCGGGGCCCTGATCGTCTACGCCTTCCAGTTCGGCCTGTCCCTCGCGGGGGTGGACCAGCAGTTCCGCGTCCTCGCCGTCGGCGTCCTTGTCATCGTGGCTGTTGCCATCGACCAGTGGATCAGGAAGGTCAAGACATGAGCATCGCCCGGGAGGCGCCAACCGGCGCGACGGTCCCGTCATCCGTGCTTGCCCCGCAGGCTGGTGGGGGCCGCACGCCGGTCCTCCAGGCCAAGGGCATCGTCAAAACCTTCGGCCGGGTCGTCGGGCTCGACGGGGTCGACCTCGAGCTCTATCCGGGGGAGGTCCTTGCGATCATCGGGGACAACGGGGCTGGCAAGTCGACGCTCATCAAGTGCCTGTCCGGCGCCTACAGCGTCGATGCCGGGGAGATAACGCTCGACGGCCAGCCGGTGTCCTTCAAGAAGCCGCAGGACGCCCGTGACGCCGGGATCGAGACGGTCTACCAGACCCTCGCGGTCATCCCCGCGCTCGACATCGCGAGCAACCTCTACCTGGCCAGGGAGGAGCGGCGTCCCGGCCCGCTCGGCTCGGTCCTGCGGATGCTTGACAAGAAGGGCATGAGGGAGCGGGCCAGCGCGTCGGTCCAGGGTCTCGGCATCCAGACGATCCAGAACATGGGTCAGGCCGTCGAGACCCTCTCGGGTGGTCAGCGACAGGCCGTC
>NZ_JBKJPP010000144.1:0-13779 GCF_046595215.1 Lapillicoccus sp.
CGGGTCCGGGAGGACATCCGCGAGATCCAGCAGCGGCTCGGCATCACCACCGTCGTCGTCACACACGACCAGGACGAGGCGCTGTCGATCTCCGACCGCGTCGCGGTGATGAACGGCGGGAGGATCGAGCAGTATGCCGCTCCCCTCGACCTCTATCGCACTCCCGCAACGACGTTCGTCGGCGGGTTCGTCGGGGCGACGAACACCCTCACCGGCTCCCTCGACCGCAACGGCAGCGGGTCCACGGTCCTCGTCGGGGGCGCCCGCGTCCCGGTGGAGTCGAGCAACCTCGAGGCGTCGGCCGCGTCCCGGGACGGTGACACGATCTCGGTGCGGCCCGAGGACGTCATCGTCGGGGGAGAGGGCGCTCCGGCCAGGGTCACCCGGGTCATCCCCCGCGGCCACTTCACCGAGATGGTGCTCGAGCTCGGTGAGACCTCGCTTCGCGCCTACGTGGACGGTGACTCGGTGACGACAGAGGGCACGGTGCCCATACGGTTCCGCCGGGCCCTGGTCTATCGCGACGGCGCGCTCTTGTGACCGATGGTGTCGTCGGCGGCGCTGGGGTGCTCGCCATCGCCCACCGCGGCGACCCGATCTCCTTCCGGGAGAACACCGTCCCGGCGATCCGGTCGGCCATCGAGGCCGGCGCCGACATCGTCGAGATCGACGTCAAGACGACGAGTGACGGGGTCAGCGTCGTCCTCCACGACGACAGCCTCACCCGGCTCTGGGAGGTCGACCGGGACATCTGGACGATGACTGCCGGCGAGGTCGCGGCGGTCGGCGCGGGCTCGCCCGTCGGGCTCGGCATCCCCACCCTCGAGCAGGCGCTGCGGCTCTTCGACGGCACGGGCACGGCAGTCCTCATCGACATGGACAGCGCCCAGTGGGTCACCGCGGCCCGGTATGCCGTGCAGCAGGTCGTCGACGCCGGTCACCTCCGCCCGAGCCAGGTCATCTGGTGCGGTGACACGGACGGCATGCGCGAGGTGCGGGCGACCGACCCCACCGCCCGGATCTTCCTCTCGTGGGGCGAGGAGGCCCGTGGCGGGCCGCCGGGCGACGAGCTCGTCGAGGCCCTGCGACCCGAGGCGTTCAACCCGCACTGGACGGCCGTCGAGGCAGGCGGTCGGGACTGGGCCCGGCGCAAGGGGCTGGCGCTGTCCTGCTGGACCGTCGACGAAGCCGCAGACATGCGGCGACTCGTCGAGGGCGGCGTCGACGCGATGATCAGCAACCGGATCCAGGCGCTGCTCGAGGTGGTCCGCGGTGAGTGAGACCGCTGCGCAGGCCCAGCCGTCCGGCCGTGCTGGCGGTGCCCGGGTCTCGAGCGCCGAGGCGCTCCGGGTGGCCCTCGAGGCGGCCGACCTGGCCATCGAGATCATGCACTCGACTCCCCGCGGGGAAGTGCGGACCAAGGCCCACGCAGCCGACCCGGTGACGGACATCGACCTCGCCACCGAGCGTGCCGTCCGAGACCACATCAGCGGGGCCTTCCCCGACCACGTCGTCGTGGGGGAGGAGCTCGGTGGCACGAGCCGCGGCGGGCCCACGTGGTACTGCGACCCCGTTGACGGGACGACCAACCTTGCTGCCGGGCTGCCCTGGACGTCCTTCTCCCTCTCGCTGGCCTTCGCGAGGATGCCGCAGATCGGCGTCGTCGCCGACCCGTGGCGTCGCGAGATCTTCCATGCCACCCGCGGCGGCGGGGCCTTCCGCCGCGGTCCGGACGGCGTCGACGAGCCGGTCCGGGTCGCCGACGTGGGGCATCTGGCCGGCGCCGTCGTCCTGACCGAGTGGGCGGCCCACACCCCGTGGGCGGGCATGCTGACGATGCTCGACGCCCTGGCACGCGAGATGTGCACGACGCGGATCATGGGGTCGGGGACCCTCACCGTGACCAGCGTGGGCGCCGGTCGGGCGGCGGGAGCGGTCATTGGTCAGTTCCACCCCGAGGACCACCTCGCCGCCCTGCTCATCTGCCGCGAGGCCGGGGCGACCATCCTGGACGCGCGGGGTCGGGAGACGGTGTGGCCGCAGGTCGGACCCTTCGTCGTGGCCGCGCCGGGAGTCGCCGGAGAGCTCCGGGCGCTGGCCACCTGCGCAGGCGACGGGAAGAGCCCTCCCACTAGATTGGGCGCATGAGCGAGCAGATCGTTGCCGTCACCGTCCTCGGGGACGACCGTCCGGGCATCGTCGCCGACCTGACGACCGTGCTGGCGGGCCTCGGCGGCAACCTCGAGGACTCGACGATGACGTTGCTGCGCGGGCACTTCGCGATGGTCGTGCTCGTCCGGACCACCCACTCGGCGGCCGAGGTCGAGTCGGCGCTCGCCTCCCTCACCGCGGACGGTGACCTCGTCGTCGAGGCACGCCTGCTGCCCGACCACGAGGTCCACGACCGGCCGGGGGCGGCATACACGCTGCGGGTGCACGGAGCCGACCGGCCCGGGATCGTCGCCGAGATCACCCGCGTCGTCGCCGAGCACGGAGGGAACATCGTCGACCTCGGCACCCGCCTGGGGCGCGGCCTCTACATCCTCACGGCCGAGCTGGCGCTCCCCGCCTCGGTGACCCCGGCCGTCCTCGAGGCAGCCCTCACGAGCGCTGCCCAGCGCCTCGGCGTCGAGGTGCACCTCAGCCCGGTGGACGACGACCTGCTGTGAGCCACGACCGGACCGTGAGCCACGACCGGACCGTGGTTCATGACCTGGCTGTGAACCACGACCGGACTGTGAACGACGACCGACATGGGTGAGTGGACGATGCCCTGGCTGCCGCCGGGCCGGGTGCTGGCGGTCGTCGTGGCGCCCCACCCCGTCCTGTCCACCCGCGGCGCGGACGTCGACCCCGCCGGGGCGAGCGTCATCCAGCTCGCGGCCGACCTCGTGGCGACCCAGGCCGTCTCGCCGGGGTGCGTCGGCCTCGCGGCGCAGCAGATCGGCGTCGCCTGGCGCGTGTTCAGCGTCGACGTCACGGGGCACCCGAAGACGCGCACGACCCACGGGGTCTTCGTCCTGTGCAACGCCGAGGTCCTCTCGGCCACCCGGAAGGAGCGCGGCAGGGAGGGGTGCCTGTCCGTGCCGGACTTCACCGGGGACGTCGGGCGGGCCCGACGACTCACCGTGCGGGGGCAGCTGCCGGTGACGGGGGAGTGGGTCGAGGTCGAGACCGATGCGTTCGAGGCGGTGGCCCTGCAGCACGAGATCGACCACACCAACGGGCTGCTGTTCCTCGACCGGGTCGCGGGCCCGGGCGCGGTCCACCCCCGCCGCACCTACCAGTGAGGCCCACGCCTCACCGGGGGCCCACCGCCCACGCCGAGCCGCACGGTTGACGCGGGGCCGCCGCTCAGGCGGCCGGTCGGTCGGTCGACGCCGAGCTGGCGTTCCGCCTCCACGAACCCCAGCCCCCGAGAGACCCGGATGGCCTCGTCGTCGGGATCGGCGACCATGACCAGCGTCCCCCCCAGCGGGCCGAAGCCGGTCGCGCTCGCCCTGTGGACCAGCGTGGCGGCCAAACCCTGCCGCCGGAACGCCGAATGGGTCTCGACGTCCTGGAACCGGGCCACCCCGGCCCCGGCCGCCACGAGCCCGAGCTGGGCCACGAGGCGCCCCTCGAGGAAGGCGCCGAACCAGACCCCCTGTCCGGAGTCGACGATCCGCCGGCGCATCGCGGCGCGGGCCGCCATGAAGGGGATGGCTTCGGCACGGGTCGTCGGGCGCCGTGGGTCGGGTCGCCGTGGACGATCTCCTGCAGCTCCACGTGCTGCTGCCAGTCGGCGTCTCCGTCCAGGGCTCGACAGCAGGCCCCGGCGTGGGGCCGGGTCGGCGCCGCGACGGCCGCCGCTGTCAGCACCGTGCCGAGCCCGATCGAGTATCCGGCGGCCACGAACCCCGCAACCCCAACGGGTCCGGCGCCCGGGTCGCCGATCCCGAAGGCACGGTGCCGGGCCGTCGGGGACTCCTCCTCGAAGCGCCGCACCCACGCGCCGGTCTCCCCCGCCGCCGGCGCCGAACGCAGGAGGAGGAAGTTGCCCCACCAGAAGCTCGGGTTGTCGTCGGTCCGGACCACGAGGTGGTCGCCGCGGTCGCAGATCGTGCTCCCGCGCCGTCGGAGCACCGCCACGTCGGTCCGAAGCCGAGAGACCGCACCGACGTGGCGTCCATGGAGGACGAACGGAGAAGGCGACGTCCCGGCATACCAGCGGATTGCGGCGGTGAGCACGCCCTGGCTAGAGTTGAGGCCGCCCCCGTGGCCCAACCGGCAGAGGCAGGCGACTTAAAATCGCCCCAGTGCGAGTTCGAATCTCGTCGGGGGCACCCACGGCTCCGCCCCGGCCAGGGGAACCAATTGGGTCCGTCGTTCGCATAACCTTGTGAAAGGTGCCCGCTGAGGGACACCAGAGAGTGCGGAGGCGCCATGGCCGGCAACAACCCGGTGTTTTCACGGATCGAGAAGCAGCTCAAGCAGGGCGGGTATGCCGGGTTCGACCGGCAGCAGCCCCAGCAGGCTCAGCAGGGCCGGCCCCGGGCGGGCTCCTCCCAGCCGGGGTTCGGCGCGATCCAGGACGGGATGTCCCAGCAGCAGCTCGAGGGGATGTACCAGCAGCAGTCTGCCGGTCCCCTCCAGACCGGTCGGCTGACCTTCGACGACGTCATCATGAAGACGCTTGGCCTGTTCGCGCTGCTGCTCGTCGCCGCCGGCACCACGTGGGTGCTCACGAAGGGCAACCCCGGGCTGACCACGCCCATCTGGCTGGCGGGCATGTTCGGGGGCCTCGCCATCGGCCTTGCGATCGCGTTCAAGAAGACGATCAGCGTGCCGCTCATCGTCCTGTATGCCGTGCTGGAGGGCGCCTTCGTCGGCGCGTTCAGCCAGGTGATGAACAACTACTACCCCGGCATCGTCGCCACCGCGGTCGTCGCGACGATGGCCACCTTCGCCGGCATGTTCGCGGGCTACAAGTTCGGCATCATCAAGGTGACGAGCAAGTCCCGTCGGATCTTCGGCATGGCCGCGATGGGCTACCTGCTCTTCAGCCTGGTCAACGTCGTCAGCCTCATGGCGGGGTGGACCAGCGGATGGGGCTTCGGCGGCAGCGGGATCCTCGGCCTCGGGATCTCCGTCCTCGGCGTGGGCCTGGCGTCCTACTCGCTCGCCATCGACTTCGACTCGATCGACACCGCGGTCCGCGCGGGCGTGCCGCAGAAGTACTCGTGGCTCCTCGCGCACGGACTCATCGTCTCGCTGGTGTGGCTCTACCTCGAGATCCTGCGCCTCCTGGCTCGCCTTCGCGACTGAGCCTTCTGGCTCGCCTTCGCAACTGAGATGATGGCACCGAGATCACCTGTCCCCGGGGAGGTTTCGGCAGAACTCCGGCGCGTGGTCGAGCGGTGGCAACAGCTGCCGCTCGACCGCGCGCGCTCGTGTGCCCCCGCCGTCCGCATCCTCGTGCAGGCGCTCGCCGCCGAGGCCTCAGCCTCCCGCGGAGGCGATCCCGGGGCTGAGTCGTTCGTGCCCGACCTCGGGCCGGCCGTCCTCATGGACCAGCTGAGCGTCATGGTCCACGACTGGTGCGCCAGTGGGACCACGAAGCAGGCCGGTCAGCTGGTGCCGCGCCTCGCGCAGGTGCGCAGGGCGCTGACCGCGCGCGGCTGAGAGGACGCCGACGGCGTGGGCCCGGCGGAGCCGATCAGCTGAGGCGCTCGTAGATGATGGCCATGCCCTGGCCGCCGCCGACGCACATGGTCTCGAGGCCGAACTGGCCGTCGTGGGCCCGGAGCCCGTTGAGCAGGGTCGTGGTGATCCGTGCACCGGTGGAGCCGAAGGGGTGCCCGAGCGCGATCGCCCCGCCGTTGACGTTGAGCTTGTCGAAGTCCATGCCGAGGTCGTCGGCGCTGGGCAGGACCTGCGCGGCGAAGGCCTCGTTGATCTCGTAGAGGTCCATGTCGGCGATGGTCATGCCGGCCCGCCCGAGGGCCTGGTGGGAGGCGACGACCGGGCCGAGGCCCATGATCTCGGGCGAGAGTGCGGAGACGCCCGTCGCGACGACGCGCGCCAGCGGCGTCAGGCCGAGCTCCCTGGCCTTGGTGTCGCTCATGACGAGCACGGCGGCGGCGCCGTCGTTGAGGGGGCAGCAGTTGCCGGCGGTGACGGTGCCGTCCTCGCGGAAGACGGGCTTGAGTCCCTGCAGGGCCTCCAACGACACCCCGGGGCGTGGGCCGTCATCCGTGCTGACGACGGTGCCGTCGGCGAGGGTGACCGGGGCGATCTCGCGCTCGAAGAACCCGTTGGCGATGGCCTTCTCGGCGCGGTTCTGGCTGCTGACGCCCCACTCGTCCTGGCGCTCGCGGGAGATCCCCCGCGAGGTGGCGACGTTCTCGGCGGTCTGGCCCATCGCGAGGTAGACGTCGGGGAGCAGGCCCTGCTCGCGCGGGTCGGTCCACGTCTCGTTGGAGGCGGCGGTGGCCACCCCGCGGGCAACGGCCTCGGCGAAGACGGGGTTCTGGTCGTCGCCGGCCGAACCGCCCGCGCCGGCGAAGCGGGCGTAGGACGAGACGCACTCGACTCCACCGGAGATGAACACGTCGCCCTCGCCGGCCTTGATCGCGTGGTAGGCCATCCGGGTCGTCTGGACGCTCGAGGCGCAGAAGCGGTTGACGGTCGCGCCGGGCAGGTGGTCGAGGCCGGAGAGGACGGCGATCACGCGGGCGAGGTTGGAGCCCTGTTTGCCGGACGGCTCGGCGCAGCCCCAGTAGAGGTCCTCGACGAGGCTCGGGTCGAGGTCGGGGACCTTGGCGAGCAATGCCGAGATCACACCCACCGACAGGTCGTCCGGGCGGACGTCCTTCAGCGACCCCTTGAAGGCGCGGCCGATCGGCGTGCGGGCGGTCGAGACGATGACGGCTTCGGTCACGGGGTCCTCCTGGACGGCGGGGTGAGCGGGCGCTCAGCAACCCGTCGATGGTATGCCGTGGGGCCACCTCACGGCCACGTGCCCGCTCTCTCCAGACGGTTCTCTCTCCCAGGCAGTGCGCTCTCGCTGGGCAGCGCTAGCCAGACCTGGTGTCCCCGGCGTCCTGGGACGGCGCCACCTCGGCAGGCTCCGGGTCCGCGCCCTCCGTGACCCCCATGACCTCCGTGGGGCCGGGGGCCGCCCGGTCGGGGTCGGGGGCGGCCTGGTCGGGGAGCGGCCGCCGCACCCGGTGGAGGACCACGGCCCACAGACCCAGCGGACCGCGGGCCTGACCGCCGATCGTGGTCGGGCTGACCTCGGTGCCGGGCTCGAGGACGGCGACGGTCGCCGCCTTCGAGACGGCTGCGACGGTGTCGCCGCGACCGCGGTTCGGCACCAGGGGCGTGTCCTCTCCCCAGAGGCCCAGGGCGGCGCAGAGGGACGGCAGCATCGCTGCGCCGGCCCGCGCGTAGCCTGCGGCCGAGGGGTGGAAGCGGTCCTGGCTGAACATCTCGAGGGGTCGTTCGGCGAACTCGGGCCCGATGAGGTCCCCGAGGGAGACGGTGCGCCCCCCGGCCTCGACGACGCCGACGGTCTGGGCAGCGGCAAGGTCCCGGCTCCACCGGCGGGCGAGCGCCCGCAGTGGCTGGGCCACGGGCTGCAGGGTGCCGAGGTCGGGACACGTCCCCACGACGACCTCGGCGCCGGCCTCCCGCAGCACGCGGACCGCACCCTCGAGGTGGCGAACGGCGATCGACTTGTCGATCCGGTGGGTGACGTCGTTGGCTCCGACCAGGATGACGGCCGCGTCGGGGTGGGGCACCGCGTCGAGGGCGTTGACCACCTGCATGTCGAGATCGCTCGACTCGGCGCCGATGACGGCGACGTTGGTCAGGCGCACGGGACGGCCGCTGAAGGCCGAGACCCCGCTGGCGAGGATCGCGCCGAGGGTTTCGTAGCGGGTGTCGGCGCCCATCCCGGCGGCCGAGCTGTCGCCGAGCACGAGCAGCTGGATGGGCTCACCGATGCCCGCGCCGTAGCGGCCGTCGTCCTCGGGGGCGCCCTCGAACGGCTGACCGACGAGGCGGCGTGCCAGCCGGGCCTCCACCTTGATCAGGCCGTAGCCCATCACGCCCAGGGCCCCGATCCCGGCCACCCCGAAGCCGCCACCGTAGGCGGCGGCTTGGGCGATCCGGCGAGCTCGACGTGCCCGTCCCATCTGCGTCCCTTCCACGTTGGCGGTGTCCCGCTCCAGCATGACGCTAACGTCTGGATGCCGGGTCAGGTGCCGGGAAAGGTGCCGGACCGCCGTCGCGCCGGGGTGTCCAGCATCTGAGAGGATGTCGGCGTGAAGTATGCAGAGCACATCTCCGAACTCGTCGGGAACACCCCCCTGGTCAAGCTCTCCTCCGTGGTGCTGGACGGCTCGGGCATCGCCTGCACCGTCCTCGCCAAGATCGAGTACATGAACCCCGGTGGCTCCGTGAAGGACCGCATCGCGCTGCGGATGATCGACGCCGCAGAGGCGTCGGGGGAGCTGGGGCCCGGCGGCACGATCGTCGAGCCCACCTCGGGCAACACCGGTGTCGGTCTGGCCCTCGTCGCCCAGAAGCGTGGCTACAGCTGCGTCTTCGTCTGCCCCGACAAGGTCAGTGAGGACAAGCGCGACGTCCTCAAGGCCTACGGCGCCGAGGTCGTCGTCTGCCCGACCGCCGTCCCCCCGGACCACCCCGACTCCTACTACTCGGTCTCCGACCGCCTGGTGCGCGAGATCGAGGGCGCCTGGAAGCCCAACCAGTACGCCAACCCGGAGGGCCCCAACAGCCACTACGCCTCGACCGGTCCCGAGATCTGGGCCGACACCGACGGCCGGGTCACCCACTTCATCGCGGGAGTCGGCACCGGCGGCACGATCACCGGGACCGGTCGCTACCTCAAGGAGGTCTCCGGCGGCGCGGTCCAGGTCATCGGAGCCGACCCCGAGGGCTCGGTCTACTCCGGCGGGAGCGGCCGGCCCTACCTCGTCGAGGGCGTCGGTGAGGACTTCTGGCCGCCGGCCTATGACCCGTCGGTCGTCGACGAGGTCATCGCCGTCTCCGACGCGGACTCGTTCGCGATGACCCGCCGCCTCGCCCGCGAGGAGGGCCTGCTCGTCGGCGGCTCCTGCGGGATGGCCGTCGTCGCGGCGCTGCGGGCGGCCCGGGACCTGCCCGCAGACGCGGTCGTCGTCGTGATCCTGCCCGACTCGGGCCGCGGCTACATGTCGAAGATCTTCTCCGACGAGTGGATGAGCTCCTACGGCTTCCTCCACACGGACGGCGAGAAGACCGTCGGTGACGTGCTCCGCTCGAAGTCCGGTGAGCTGCCCGCCCTCGTCCACACCCACCCCAACGAGACGATCCGCGTCGCCATCGACATCCTTCGCGAGTACGGCGTCTCGCAGATGCCCGTCGTCAAGGCCGAGCCGCCGGTGATGTCCGGTGAGGTCGCGGGCGCGGTCAGCGAGCGCACCCTCCTCGAGCTGCTCTTCACGAACCAGGCCCACCTCGCGGACTCGGTCGAGAAGCACATGGAGCCGGGCCTTCCGCTCGTCGGCTCCGGCGAGAAGGTCGCGATCGCCCGCCACGAGCTCGAGAAGGCGGACGCGGTCCTCGTCATCGACGGCGGGAACCCCATCGGGGTGCTCACCCGGGCGGACCTGCTCGGTTTCCTCAGCGACTGACCCGTATGCCGGACGGCCGGCTTGACGGCACCGCGGCTCCACGACGACACCGACGCCACGGCGTTTACGACGCACCGACCTCCCCCGGCTGCACGGCATACCGGGGGAGGTCGGTGCGCCGACGCTCAGCCCGCGGGGTCCCAGCTGAGCAGGCGGACCCGACTGACGTGGTCGACGTGCAGGTGCATCGCGGCGGCGGCGGCCCGGGGGTCGCCGACCCGGATCGCGTCGGCGATCTGCTCGTGGTCGGCGAGCGACTGCTCGGGCCGGCCCGGCTGGCGCAGCGACTCCGACCGGCTCGTGGCGATCTCGGAGCGGATCTCGTCGTAGAAGGCGGCGAGCAGGTTGCTGTGGGCCGCCTGGACGACCGCCGTGTGGAAGAGCCTGTCCCCCTCCATCGGGGGCTCGCCGGCCCGGACCTGAGCGCGCATGACCTGCAGGGCGCCCTCGATCCGCTCGAGGTCGTCGTCGGTCCGCCGGGTCGCTGCGAGCTGGGCCAGCTTGGTCTCCAGCGCGTCCCGGGCGTCGAGCACGTCAGGGAGCAGCTGCTTGCGCGCCACGAGGTCGGCTACCGGCTCGACCTCGAGGGTGTCCCGGCGCAGGTAGACCCCACCGCCGTGCCGGGTCTCGACGAGGCCCTGCACCTCGAGGGCGACGATCGCCTGCGCGACGGAGGAGCGGCTGACCCCGAGCCGCCTGGCGAGATCGCGCTCGGCAGGCAACCGCGACCCCCGCACGAGGTCGGCCGAGACCACGTGGGCCCGGAGGCGTTCGATGACCAGCTCATAGAGGCGGCCGCGCGCGACCGGGCGGAGCTCGTCGCTCACTCGTCCTCCTCGCGCCCGCGTCAGCGCATCGTGGCAGACCCTTGACACCCCCGCGGGGTGGGTCCAAGATAACGGACCATTGGCCGAGTGGCCAAGTGGCTGAGCCACTTCTCCTGCGGAGGTATCCATGACATCCATGGCAGCGGACGGCAGCCACGCCGTCCACCGGCGCCGAGCCGTCATCGCCAGCACCATCGGCACGACGGTCGAGTGGTACGACTTCTTCCTCTACGGGACGGCGGCGGCGCTGGTCTTCCCCAAGCTGTTCTTCCCCGGCAGCTCGGAGTTCGCCGGCGTGCTCGCGTCCTTCAGCACCCTCTTTGTCGGCTTCGCGGCCCGCCCGGTCGGAGCCGCGATCTTCGGGCACTACGGTGACCGCGTCGGGCGCAAGGCGACCCTCGTGACGACCCTGGTGCTCATGGGGGTGGCGACGTTCTGCATCGGCCTCCTGCCCGGCTTCACCAGCATCGGCGTCGCGGCGCCCATCCTCCTCGTGCTGCTGCGGATCGCCCAGGGCATCGGCGTCGGCGGCGAGTGGGGGGGCTCGGTCCTGATGTCGATGGAGTGGGGCAGCAAGAAGCGCCGCGGCCTGATGGCGAGCTTCCCCCAGCTCGGCGTGCCGCTGGGCCTGCTCCTCTCGACCGGGATGATCAAGCTGATGACGTCGGTCCTCAGCCCGGCCGACTTCGACAGCTGGGGCTGGCGGGTGCCGTTCCTGGCGAGCTTCGTGCTCGTCCTCATCGGCCTCTACGTGCGCCTGCGAGTCATGGAGAGCCCCCAGTTCACCGAGGTCAAAGAGGCCAAGGCCGTGGTGCGCCAGCCCTTCATCCAGGTCCTCAAGGAGCACCCGATGGAGATCCTCACCTCGGCGTTCATCCGGCTCTCCGAGCAGGCCCCGTTCTACATCTTCATCACCTTCGTCCTCACCTACGGCACCAGCGTCCTGAAGCTGCCTCGCGGCGACCTGCTCAACGACACGCTCGTCGCCGCCGGACTCGGCCTGATCAGCGTCCCGCTGTTCGGCCACCTGTCCGACCTGTTCGGCCGCCGGCTCGTCTACGGCATCGGCATCGTCTGCACGGCGCTCTACGCGTTCCCCTACTTCGGGCTGCTCGACTCGAAGAACTCCGGGCTCGTGCTGCTCGCCATCGTGCTGTCGCTGCTCTTCCACGACATCCAGTACGGCCCGCAGGCCGCGCTGATCGCCGAGAGCTTCGGGACCAACCTGCGCTACAGCGGCGCCGGCATCGGCTACCAGCTCGCCTCGGTCATCGCCGGTGGACCCGCCCCGCTCATTGCGGCCTTCATCCTCGAGAAGACCAAGTCGAGCACCGGCATCAGCTGGTACATCGTCGGGTGCAGCGTCGTCGCCTTCGCGGCCCTCATCCTCATGCCGCGCACCCAGCTGAATGCGGAGGAGGCCGCGGAGGCCGATGTCGACGCACCGCTGGGCGCCAAGGGATGACCGAGCAGAGCACCGGCGCGTGGGTGGAACGCGCTGGCGCGCTGCGGGGGATCCGGGTCCTCGACCTGACGCGGATCCTCTCGGGACCTTTCGCGTCGATGATCCTGGCCGACCTCGGGGCCGACGTCATCAAGGTGGAGGACACCAAGGGCGGCGACGACACCCGGCACTGGGGGCCGCCGTTCCTGGGTGAGGACGCGGCGTACTTCCACTCCGTCAACCGCAACAAGCGCTCGCTCTCGGTCGACCTCAAGAGCGGGGCGGGGCTCGACATCGTGCTGCGACTCGCGGACACCGCCGACATCGTGCTCGAGAACTTCCGACCGGGTACGGCGGAGCGGCTCGGGCTCGGGTATGCCGCGCTGTCGGCCCGCAACCCGCGGCTGGTCTACGGGTCGGTCAGCGGTTACGGCCACACCGGTCCGTTGAGCGGGCGTGCGGGCTACGACGCGATCGCCCAGGCGATGTCCGGTGCGATGAGTGTCACCGGGGTCAAGGACGGCGAGGCGGTGCGCTTCGGCATCGCCGGTGCCGACCTCGGAGCCGGCATGTGGGTCACCATCGGGATCCTCTCGGCGCTGTGGTCGCGCGAGAGCACCGGGGTGGGCCAGCACGTCGACGTCTCACTCCTCGACGGACAGGTCTCGTGGCTGACGTATGTGGCGCAGAACTACTTCGCCTCGGGCGTGACGCCGGGGCGATTCGGATCGGCGCACCCCAACATCGTTCCCTACCAAGGGTTCTCGACCGGCGACGGTGAGATCATGGTGGCCGTCGGCAACGACGGGCTGTGGCGCCGTTTCGCGTCGGCGCTCGGCCTGCACGAGCTCGTCGACGACCCGCGGTTCGCGACGAACCCCGACCGCGTCACCAACCGCGACGTCCTGCTGCCGCTGATCAGCGCGGCCCTGACCGCACGCTCGGCGGTCGAGTGGTCGGATCTGCTGACCGAGGCCGGCGTCCCCGTCGGGCCGATCAACACCGTCGCCGAGGCCCTCGAGCTGCCCCAGATCCAGGCGCGCGAGATGGTCGTCGACCTGCCGCACACGGTGGAGGGGCGCGTGCGCACCCTCGGCTCGCCGATCAAGCTGTCCGGCACGCCCACCACGCTGCGGCACGCGAGTCCCACCCAGGGCGAACACACGAGCGAAGTGCTTGCGGCACTGGGTCTGTCGCAGGACGAGATCGGCCGGCTGCTCGCCGACGGGGCGGTGCGATGACCGGGTCGGCACGGGTGCGCTCCTGACGCTCAGATCGACGTCGGCACAGATGAAGGAGCCGAGCGGGCTCTGGCCGAGTTGACCGCCGACGGCTCGAGCGTGGCCGAGGACGAGCCCCAGGTTCTGGTCGAGCAGACCGCCGCAGTGGCGCCAGAACGTCTGGGTGACCTCGTCGGCCACGTCAGCCGCTCCGCGCGGGAAGCGATGGACAGCGCGCGCTGCTCGGCGATGCACCTCGACTGAGGCCCAGACCGGAGGCCGATCCGCTTCGGGACAGCCTCTCACCCGATGCCGTGGGCAGCCGGTCGGGCCCGCCCAAGGTCTGCGCGCGGCACCCGGGCCCGACGAACGCGGATAGCCACTCGGGCATCAAACGGGCCCCAATGTTCCCCATACGGGCAGGTCAGCCGCCGAGGTGTCACGAAGAGACCCAATTGCGGGCGATATGCGGGCACCGACCGGGCCAGCTCCGGGGCCCATTCGGGCTCGCCAAGCCCGATCGGCTCGGGCAGAGTGAGCCCTGGAACGGACGTTGTGGCTTGGGTCACGCGCCGGTCAACCGGTCCATCACCCGCAAAGGAGCA
>NZ_JBKJPP010000038.1:0-22897 GCF_046595215.1 Lapillicoccus sp.
TCGTCACGCAGGTCGGGGACACCCTCGAGCCGCACCGGCTGTGCGGCTACCTCTTCGACCTCGCCCAGACGTTCTCGTCGTTCTACGAGGGCTGCCCGGTGCTCAAGGCCGAGAGCAAGGACCTGCGCGAGTCCCGGCTCGGCCTGTGCGCGCTGACCCTCCAGGTGCTCGTCCAGGGCCTCGACCTGCTGGGCGTGGAGTCACCTGAGCAGATGTGATTCGTGATGGCGTGGTGCTGCACAGCGGGTGCTGGGGGCATGATGCGACGCATGAGGGTCCAGCTGCTCTCCTTCGACGGGTGCCCCAACTGGCAGGTGGCCGAGGACCGGTTGCCCGAGGCTCTCCACCTCCTCGACAACCCGGCGCTCGACAACGCGACGCTCGACAACGCGACGCTCGACAACGCGGCGCTCGGCGACGGCGGCGTCGAGGTCCAGCGGGTCCTGGTCTCCACACCGGAGCTGGCGCGGGCGTGGAGCTTTCACGGTTCGCTCTCGATCCTGGTGGACGGGGTGGACCCCTTCGCGGAGCCGGGCGCCGGTGTGGGGCTGTCGTGCCGGCTCTACGCCACCCCCTCCGGTCCGGATGGGGCGCCGACCGTGTCGCAGCTGGTCGAGGCCCTCGCCGACCGGTGAGCCGCTGGTCCGGCCCGGCTGGAGGACCCCGAGCAGGCTTGCGCCGCAACGGGATCGACAGTCCGAACCCGGCTGAACCTGACCGAATCAGAATGAACCAGACGAACCGGATCGAACCCGACAGCACCCGGGACGGTGCGGCAACTGATGTCCCACGACGGGTCTCCCATGGGCTAGCATCAGATGGTTGCGACTTCAACAAGTCGCCCAGGTGCCGCTGGAGGCCCGCGATGTCCCCCTGTCTCGCGGGCTTCCAGCTCACCTGCGGCCACCCCGCTGGCCGCGACACGGCAGTGCCACCCGTGTCTCCTGTGAGAACAGACACGCACCCACCCCCGACGGACACTTCCCCCTTCGGCCTCGTCACCGTCTAGGTTGCGAGGGAGCGTCGGACGGACAACCCGCCGCATCCACCCTCGCCGAGGGCCTGGGTCCGAGCGTCGTCGGGAGTCGAAATGCAGATCGGTGTGCCATCTGAGTCGCGCCCGGGTGAGACCCGGGTCGCGGCCACGCCCAAGACCGTGGAGCAGATCCGGGGCCTTGGTTACGAGGTCGTCGTCGAGTCCGGCGCCGGGCGGCTGGCCAGCTTTGCCGACGAGGCGTATGCCGCGGCCGGTGCCACCGTCGTTGCCGCCGAGCAGGTCTGGGCCAGTGACGTCATCCTCAAGATCAACGCCCCGAACAACGACGAGATCGGGCGCCTACGGGACGGCGCCATCCTCGCCAGCCTGATCAGCCCGGCTCTGCAGCCCGACCTGGTCGCCACGCTGGCGACCCGCGACGTCACCGTCCTCGCGATGGATGCCGTCCCCCGGATCTCCCGCGCGCAGTCCCTCGACGTCCTCAGCTCGATGGCCAACATCGCCGGCTACCGAGCCGTCATCGAGGCGGCCCACGAGTTCGGCAGTCTCTTCACCGGTCAGGTCACCGCGGCGGGCAAGGTCCCGCCCGCCAAGGTCCTCATCGTCGGCGCCGGGGTCGCGGGACTCGCCGCCATCGGCACCGCGAACAGCCTCGGCGCCATCGTCCGCGCCTTCGATGCCCGGCCCGAGGTCGGTGAGCAGGTCGAGTCGATGGGGGCCGAGTTCCTGCGCATCGACCTGGAGGGCGGGGCGCAGCAGCCCGCTTCGTCAGACGGCTACGCCAAGGAGACGACGGAGGACTTCAACCGCCAGGCCACCGAGCTCTACGCGGCGCAGGCCCGGGACGTCGACATCATCGTCACGACGGCCCTCATCCCCGGCCGCCCCGCCCCGCGACTCATCTCGGCCGACATGGTCGCGACGATGAAGCCCGGCAGCGTCATCGTCGACATGGCCGCGGCCAACGGCGGCAACTGCGAGCTCTCCCGACCCGACGAGCTCGTCGTCAGCGACAACGGGGTGAAGATCATCGGCTACACGGACCTGCCCGGCCGGCTGCCGACCCAGTCCTCCCAGCTCTTCTCCACCAACCTCGTCAACCTCCTCAAGCTGCTGACCCCCGACAAGGACGGCGTGGCGCGTCTCGACCTCGAGGACCAGGTCATCCGTGGGATGACCGTCGTCAAGGACGGCGAGCTGCTCTGGCCGCCGCCCCCGGTGCAGGTCTCGGCGGCTCCGGTGGCGCCGAGGGCGGTGGTCGCGAAGGAACCCGACAAGCCCAGGGACCCACGGCGACGGTATGCCGCCGTGGCCGTGGCGGCAGCCCTCTTCGCCGTGCTCGCGGCATACTCGCCGCCCGAGTTCCTCACTCACTTCACGGTGTTCGCACTGTCGGTGGTGATCGGCTACTACGTCATCACCAACGTGCACCACGCCCTGCACACGCCGCTGATGTCGGTGACCAACGCCATCAGCGGGATCATCCTCGTCGGCGCGCTGCTCCAGGTCGGGCTCGGCAACGCGCTCGTGACCGTCCTGGCCGTCGCGGGTGTCCTCGTCGCCAGCATCAACATCTTCGGCGGGTTCACGGTGACCCACCGGATGCTCAAGATGTTCCGGAGGGCCTGACGTGTCGTCCACCCTGGTCCAGGCCAGCTACCTCGTTGCGGCCCTCCTCTTCGTCTTCAGCCTCGCCGGGCTGTCCCGGCACGAGAGCGCCAGGGCGGGCAACACCTACGGGGTCATCGGCATGGCCATCGCTCTCGTCGCGACGATCGCGTATGCCGTGCAGTCCAGCTCCTGGACCGGCTTCGGCCTGATCGTCGCGGCCATGGTCGTCGGCGGCGCGATCGGCGTACACCGGGCACTGAGGGTCGAGATGACCGGGATGCCGCAGCTCATCGCGATGCTGCACAGCTTCGTCGGACTGGCCGCCGTGCTCGTCGGCTACAACTCGTTCCTGCGCCCCGGCCCCCTCTCGGCGGCGATGGAGAACATCCACGCCGTCGAGGTTTTCCTCGGCGTCTTCATCGGCGCCGTGACGCTGACCGGGTCGATCGTCGCGTTCCTCAAGCTGAGCGCGCGCATCTCGTCCAAGCCCCTCATGCTGCCGGGGCGACACCTGCTCAACCTGCTTGTGCTCGTGCTCTCGGCGGGCCTGCTCGTCTGGTTCGTCGCGAGCGGGAGCGCCGTCCCGCTGCTGCTCATGACCGCGCTGGCCCTCCTCTTCGGCTGGCACCTCGTCGCCTCGATCGGCGGCGGGGACATGCCGGTCGTCGTCTCGATGCTCAACTCCTACTCCGGCTGGGCGGCCGCGGCGGCCGGGTTCATGCTCGGCAACGACCTGCTCATCGTCGTGGGGGCGCTCGTCGGTTCCTCGGGTGCGTTCCTGTCCTACGTGATGTGCCGGGCCATGAACCGGTCCTTCATCTCGGTCATCGCCGGCGGGTTCGGCTCGGGTGCCACCGCAGCGACGGACGACGAGGACTACGGCGAGCATCGCGAGACGAATGCCGAGGACGTCGCCGACCTGCTGCGGGAGGCGAGCTCGGTCGTCATCACGCCGGGCTACGGGATGGCCGTCGCGCAGGCGCAGTATCCCGTCGCCGACCTGACCCACCGCTTGCGCGCACGCGGCATCGAGGTGCGGTTCGGCATCCACCCGGTCGCGGGGCGGCTGCCCGGCCACATGAACGTCCTGCTGGCCGAGGCCAAGGTCCCCTACGACATCGTCCTGGAGATGGACGAGATCAACGCGGACTTCCCGCAGACCGATGTCGTCCTTGTCATCGGCGCCAACGACACCGTGAACCCCGCCGCTGAGGAGGACCCGACGAGCCCGATCGCGGGCATGCCGGTCCTCGAGGTGTGGAACGCCAAGGACGTGATCGTCTTCAAGCGGTCCATGGCCCCGGGCTACGCCGGGGTGCAGAACCCGCTGTTCTTCCGGGACAACAGCCAGATGCTCTTCGGCGACGCCAAGGACCGGGTGGACGACATCATCAAGGCGCTGTGATCCTCAGTCGGGGCTCGCCGGGCTCATCCCGTGCCGGTCGCCGACCGCGAGCCGGCTGTGCTTGCGGCTGTAGAGGAAGTAGACCAGGAAGCCGAGCACCATCCAGATGACGAACCTCAGCCACGTCTCGATGCTGAGGTTGAGCATGAGGTAGAAGCAGACCACGGCGGCGAGGATCGGCAGGAACGGGTTGAGGGGCACCGTGAAGGACCGCTTGAGGTCGGGTCGCTTCCGGCGCAGGATCGGGACGGAGATCGAGACGAGGGTGAACGCGGCGAGGGTGCCGATGTTGACCATCTCCTCCAGCTTGCCGATCGGCGTCAGCGATGCGATGAGCGCGACGGCGGCGCCGATGATGAGGGTGAGCAGGACCGGGGTGCCGGTCTTCGTGCTCGTCTGCGCGAGCCTTGGCGGCAGCAGATGGTCTCGCGCCATCGCGAAGGTGACCCGCACCGCGCCGATGAGCAGGGTCATGACGACGGTGGTCAGGCCGGCGACCGCGCCGGCCGAGACGATCGTCGCGTAGCCCCCCTTGCCGACGCTCTCGAAGGCGGACGCGAGGGCGGCCTTGGCGTCGATCTGGTCGTACTTCACCATGCCGGTGATGACGAGGGAGACGGCGACGTAGAGCACGGTGCAGATCGAGAGCGAGGCGATGATGCCGATGGGCAGGTCCCGCTGCGGGTTCTTGGCCTCCTCGGCCGTCGTCGCGACGACGTCGAAGCCGATGTAGGCGAAGAAGACGATGGAGGCGCCGGCGACGATCCCCATGATCCCGAAGCTGGCCGGCTGCATCCCGAAGAGGACCTGGATGAGCGGGGCGGCGAGGCCCTCGCTCGACGGGCCGGCCTGGGACGGCGGGATGAACGGGGTGTAGTTGGACGTCTTGACGTAGGAGAGACCGGCGAAGATGACGAAGAGGACGATGAAGAGCTTGACGGCGACCAGGACGAGGTTGACCCGCATCGACTCCTTGATGCCCTTGGCCACCAGCAGGGTGAGGACGACCACGAGGAGCATCGCCGGCAGGTCGAGGTGGCTGCCCGGACCGATCGCGTCGGGCCAGTGGACGCCGAGCTTGTCGAGGAAGACGACGAAGTAGGTCGACCAGCCCTGGGCGACGACGCTCGAGCCGAGCATCAGCTCGAGGAGCAGGTCCCAGCCGATGATCCACGCGACGATCTCGCCGAGGGTGGCGTAGGAGAAGGTGTAGGCCGAACCGGACACGGGCACCGTGGACGCGAACTCGGCGTAGCAGATGGCAGCCAGGGCGCAGCAGAACGCCCCAACGAGGAACGAGATGACGATGGACGGCCCGGCGAACTGGGCCGCCGCCTTGCCGGTCACGGTGAAGATGCCGGCACCGATGATGACGCCGATGCCGAAGACCGTGAGGTCGAGCGCGCTGAGGTTCTTCTTCAGCGAGTGCTCCCCGTCGGCAGTGGCCGCGATCGACTCCTCGATGGACTTGGTGCGGAAAATGCTCACTCGTGCCTCCCGGTGCTCGCTCCCGTCGGCGCCGGGGGACCGACGCCGTGGGCTCACGCTAGCCCCGCGCCCCCCCTCGTGGCGGCGAGGACAAGGCCGTCCTGCCCGCCTGTCTCACGAGCGACGAGCACCGCCTCGGGCGCTCAGTTCGTGGTGCTCGACAATTCTTGGTTCAATGATGACCAATCCATGACCGTCCTCAGACCGAACACCTCCTGAACAGGGGTTGAGACCACCACGGGTCAACGGTGGCCTGCGCCTCCTTGTGTACGCCCGCTCGTGTACGCCGTCGTGCACCCGGAGGACGCAGAGCGTCCCCCTCACCCTCCCTCCCGAAGGAGCACGACGCCATGCCGACCAGCGTGATGACGACTGCCGTCGGGGCCCGGTCAAGCCTTCGCCGGGTCGCCGCGATCAGCGCCTCGCTGGTCGGGACCTATGCCCTGACCAGTGTGCTCGGCCTCTTCTTCTGGCTGCTCGCCGCCCGGCAGTTCTCCGTCTCGTCGGTGGGCGTCGGAGGCGCCGCGATCGCCATGATGACGCTGCTCGGCACACTCGGCACCTGCGGCCTCGGCACCCTGCTGATCGCCCGCCTGCCCCACACGGCGCAGGGCAGCCGCCGGGTACTGACCCGCAGCGCCCTCGCGGTGGCCGGCACGGTGGCCACGCTGCTGGCGTTCGTGGTGCCCTTCGTGGCCATCTCCGTCCTGCACGTCGGCAACCTGGACACCATCGCGGGAGGTCCCTCGAATGCGGTGCTCTTCGCCGTCGGCACCGGACTCATGGCTGTGGCCCTCGTCATCGACCAAGCCGTCCTGGTGCTCGGCAGCGGCGCCCTCCAGCTCGAGCGGAACGCCGTCGCCAGCGCCGTCAAGCTCGGCGCCCTCGGAGCCCTTGCCCTCGCCGGGCAGACCGGTGGCATGACCATCTTCGTCGCGTGGACCCTTGGCACCCTGGTGTCCCTGCCGCTGGTGGCCTGGCGCACGCGCGGTGGACGCCGGCTCGAGGACGGCGCTCGCCTGATCGACCTGACCCAGCTGCGCGGACTCGGCGGGCAGGCCCTGTCGCACCACGCCCTGAACACCACGCTGCAGTCGCCCCTGCAGGTCCTGCCCCTCCTCGTGCTCGTCGCCGTCTCCACCGAGCAGAACGGCGTGTTCACCACCGCCCTGCAGCTGACCGGGCTCGTCTTCACCTTGCCCTACGCCATCACGATCGGGCTCTTCGCCTCCGCCGAGGGCGACACCGCTCACCTCATCGAGCGGATGCGGTTCACCATCCCGCTCGCGCTCGGGATCAGCGTGGTCGCCAACCTCGCGCTCTTCCCGCTGGCGCCCTACATCCTGTCGGTCTTCGGGTCGCAGTACTCCACCCAGGGCATCGAGATCCTGCGCATCCTCGCCTTCGCCGGGCTCCCCTTCGTCGTCAAGGACCACTTCGTCGCCCTGCGCCGGGTCCAGGGCCGCACCGGTCAGGCCACCCTGGTCATGCTCGGGCTCACGGTGGTCGAGCTCGCGGCGGCGTATGCCGGGGTGCGGGTCGGCGCGACGATCGGCCTGTGCCTGGCCTGGGTCGCGGTCCTCGTCGTCGAGGCGGTCGTCCTGGCCTTCCCCCTCGTTGCCGCGACCCGCCACCGCCCCAGCACCGCTGCCCCGACCCCGACCCCGACCGTCATGACCGGGACTGCTCAGCCCTCGATGGAGCCCGCCGCCACCGCCACCACCGCCACCGCCACCACCGCCAACGCCACCGCGGCGCAGCCTGAGCCGGGCCTGAGCCCGTGGCGCCGACTCGTCGGCCTGGTCGGGGTCGGGCCCGTGGTCCTGCTCATGACGGCCGGTCTGGTCCCCATGGCCATGGGGGTTGGCCTCGGTCGCCAGGCCGGCGACGCAAACCGGGCGCAGACGCTCTACGTGCTGGGTCTGGTCGTGATCTTCCTGCCCGCCGCCCTCGGGGTGTTGCTGCCCCGGGTGCGCACCAGCACCCGGGTCGTGCTCGCCCTGGCCCTGGCCGTGCTGCTCCAGCTGACCCGGGTGGTCCTCTATCCCACGCGGTTCATGTTCCACGACGAGCTGATCCACGCCAACGTGCTGCGACTGATCGGCGACACCGGCCGGCTCTTCACCGAGAACTCCCTGCTGCCGATCACGGCCTACTACCCGGGCCTGGAGCTCGCGACCAACGCGGTGCAGGAGCTGACCGGCCTGTCAGCGCACACCAGCGCGGTCGTCCTGCTCCTGGCCGCTCGTCTGGTCCTGGTCCTGTCGATCCTCCTCGTGGTCAGTCACATCACGGGATCCACCCGGATCGGTGCCACGGCCGTCATCGTCTATGCCTGCAACCCGCAGATGCTCTTCTTCAACTCCCAGTTCTCCTACCAGAGCCTGGCGCTGCCGCTGGCTGCCTTCACGGTCTACCTGGTCCTCAGCCGTCGGCGTGGGTCGCGAACCAGCCTCGTGGCTGCGGTGCTGGCCATCGTCGCCGTGGCGTTCACCCACCACGTCACCACGGCGCTGCTCGTCGTCGCCCTCGTCGTCTGGTGGGCGGTGGAGGTGGCACTGCGCCGCCGCCTGGAGAACTCGGCCCGCTCGCTCGCCGCGCTCGCGGGGGCCGCCGTCGCGGCCTTCGCCCTGACCCTCGCGAACCCCGGCAACACCCTTGCCAGCTATCTGGGCGCGATCGCGACCAGCTCGGTCAATGCCGTGGTGATGGTCGCCAACGGCACCCAGACGCGCAAGGTCTTCCAGAACGCCGCAGGTGTCGTCACCGCCCCCTGGGAGAAGTACGTCATCATCGCCTCCCTGGTGCTCACCCTGCTCGTCCTCGTCCCGTCCCTGCTCCGCGCCCGGCGGTTCGTGCGGGACCGGGTCACCGTCGCGGTCCTGCTCTGCCTCGTCGCGCTGCTCTACCCCGTCATCCCCGGCGGACACCTGACGGTGTCGACAGCCGAGGTCGGTGACCGCGCAGCCGGCTTCGTCTTCCTCGGGGTGGCCTTCGTGGTGGCTTGGTGGATCTGGCAGCACCGCGTGCGGGTGTGGCAGTCGGCGGCGCTCGCGGTCGGCGCCGCCGTGATCTTCCTCGGCAGCGTCGTCCTGGGCGCGGGATCGATCAGCCAACAGCTGCCCGGTCCGTTCCGCGTCTCCGACGACGCCCGGAGCATCGATGCCGACAACCTTGCCGCGGCCGGGTGGATGTCGACGCACCTGCCCGCCGGCAGCCGCGTCTACGCCGACCGGGTGGGCGGCCTGCTCGCGGCCGCGGATGGCAAGCAGTACAGCATCACGCACATCGGGACGGACATCGACGCCTCCCGACTGCTGCTGGACCCCACCTATGGACCGGCCGACGTTGAGCTGGTCCGACGGGCAGACATCCGTTACCTCATCTCTGACCGCCGCGACGCGTTCGGTCTGCCCAACCAGGGCGTCTACATCGAGAACGGCGAGTTCGGCGGGGACAACCGCACCGCGCCCGTGCCGGGGGTGGCCCTGCGCAAGTTCTCGTCGGTACCCGGGGTCGACGTCATCTACGACAACGGATCCATCGTCATCTACGACCTGGAGGCACTCCGTGCGACACCTTGACGTGATCTGGCGAGGGGCGGTCATCGCGGCCGCCCTGGTCGCGGCGCTGCTCGACGCCCCCCAGGCACTCGTGAGCCTCTTGGTCGCCGTCGGCCTGCTCGCAGTGGCTCTGCAGCTGGGCCGCCTGCGCGGTCGGGGCGCGCTGGACACGCTCCTCGTCGCCGCGGGCGGCATCCTCGTGACCCTCGTCCTCGCCGGTCTGGTCCTGGGGTCGACAGCCCTCGGCCTGCACCCCCGGACCTGGTCGATCGCCCTCGCCCTGGTATCCCTGCTGGGCCTGGCCGTCGCCGGCCGCCGGCCCCGGCCGGCGCGACCCACCGTGACCCTCGCACTCGCCGCTCCGGCGTTGCGGGCCCTGCCGTGGGTCGCCGCCAGCGTCGTCGTCGTCGTGGTCGCCGTCACGATGTCGCTCGACGCCTCCGGTCCCCCCGAGGCACCGCCGGTGCAGATGTCGTTCGGGTCGATCGACGGCACGAGCGTGCAGGTCGTGGTGACCTCCGCCACGGGGACGGTGCCACTGGAGATGCGCACGGCATCGAACGGCAGCGAGATCAGCTATCCCCTCTTCGCCGTCGACGGGGGTGGCTCCCGGACCACGACCCTCTCGCTGCCCGCGAGCGGGCGCACCGTCATCACCCTGAACTACCCGGACCAGAGCCAACCGCTGCGTTCCCTAACCCTCGATCGGTGATGCCCATGCCTCATTCCTCGACGCCCAGACCACGGATCCTGCACGTCGTCCAACGGTTCTTCCCCGAGATGGGCGGCACCGAGACCCACGTCGCCGAGGTGGCCGGGCGGCTGGCCCGACGCGGCGAGTTCGAGGTGACCGTCCTGGCCACCGACCGCAGCGGCGACCTGCCGCGGTCACACTCCATGGGCGACTACGACGTCATCCGACGACGGTCGTGGCCGCGCAACGGTGACCTCTACCTCTCACCGGGCCTCGCCGCGGCCGTCGCCCGCGGCGGCTGGGACCTGGTGCACTTCCAGGGGGTCCACACCTTCGTGCCGCCCGTCGGGATGCTGGCAGCGCGGGCTGCGCGCATCCCCTACGTCCTCACCTTCCACAGCGGTGGCCACTCCTCGCGGGCCCGGTCGGGGATCAGGTCGACTCAGTGGCGGGTCCTCACCCCGCTCCTGCGCGGTGCGGACCAGCTGATCGCGGTGAGCCGGTTCGAGCGCTCACACTTCGCCGGCGCCACCGGCATCGACGCGTCGCGGTTCACGGTCATCCCCAACGGCGGCGCCCTCCCCCCGGTCGCGACCGGGGTCCTGCCGCGGCCCGGACGGATCATCTCCAGTGGCCGGCTCGAGCACTACAAGGGCCACCACCGGGCCATCGAGGCGCTGGCCCTGATCCGGCGGGAGATCCCGACCGCCGACCTGGTCATCCTCGGCAGCGGCAGCTACGAGGCCCAGCTGCGGGCCCTTGCGCAGGAGCTCGGCGTCGCGGATGCGGTCGACATCCGGCACCTCCCGCCGTCCGACCGGGCGGCGATGGCCCACGAGCTCGGCTCGGCCAGCGTCATGGCAGCGCTGTCGTCCTACGAGGCACATCCGGTCGGCATCATGGAGGCCGTGACCCTCGGCCTGCCGGTCGTCGGTTTCGACGTGGCCGGCACGGGCGACCTCGTCGAGGACGAGCTGGTCACCGGCATACCCCTCGACGCGTCGACCGAGGCGGTCGCCGCCGCGCTCACGTCGGCGCTGCGGGCCACGGCCGAGCGGGGCGGTCGACACCAGCCGCTCGCCATCGAGCTGCCGACCTGGGAGACCACGACCGACGGTGTGACCGCGGTCTACCGCGACGTGCTGTCCCGCCCGAGGCGTCCCCGGTGACCCGGGTGACCCCGGTGGAAGGCGACCCGTTGAAGGTCGTGCACGTCATCACGTCCCTCACCACGGGCGGAGCCGAGCGACAGCTGGAGCTGCTCGTGAGCCGGTCGGAGCATCACACGGCCACCATCGCCCTCTACGAGGGCGGCCCGGTCGCCGACAGCCTGCGCAGCAGCGGTCACCGCGTCGACGTCCTGGGCATGGACGGGTGGCGCAAGCTCGTGGCTCCGCTGCGCCTGGCCCGGCGGCTGCGTCGATACCGGCCCGACGTCGTCCACGTCCACCTGCTCGCCGCCCAGCTATGGGGCATCCCCGCCGCCCGACTGGCCGGCGTGCCGGTCGTGGTGTCGAGCGAGCACTCCCTGATGGACGACACGATCGAGGGCCGTCCCCACACCTGGTGGCTGCGGCTTCTCTACCGCGTGCTCGAGCGGATGACGACACACACCGTTGCCGTCTCGGCCACCACGGCCGGGCGGCTGCACGAGTGGGGGGTCGCGGACGAGCGAATCACCGTGGTGGACAACGGGATCGACTTCGAGAGGCTTGTCTTCGACCCCGCTGCCCGCCGTCGGGTGCGAGCTGAGCTGGGCCTCGGGGACGGGGCGACGGTGATCGGTGTCGTCGGTCGACTGGACCCGGTGAAGCGCATCGACACCATCCTCCGGGCCGCCGCGCCGCTGCTGCGCGACGGCCGGCACCTCGTGGTGGCCGGCACCGGCCCGCTGTGGGCCCAGCTGCGGGCGCTGAGCGCGCAGCTCGGTGTGGCGGATGCCGTCTCCTGGCTCGGAGCCCGCGGCGACGTCAACGAGGTGCTCAGTGCCATGGACCTTCTCGTGAGCGCGTCCGCCGACGAGACGTTCGGCATGGCCGTCGTCGAGGCCGTCGGCAGCGGCCTCCCGGTCGTCTATGTCCAGTGCCCGGCCCTCGAGGAGCTCCCCGAGGATGTGCCCGGTGCCGTCCGGGTGGCGCGAGGCGACGACCCGGACGCGGACGTCCGGCTGCTGAGTGCCGCCTTGGTCACGCAGCTGGACCGGCTGCGACGGTGGCCGGTGCCGGCCGTGCTGGGTGAGCGCTACGGCGCTGTCGGGGCCGCCGCGAGCGTGGACGGCCTGCACTGCGCCCTCGTGGAGCGTTCCCGTGCGTGACCCCGGCCAGCGCCGGCGCCGGGCTTCTCGCCTGCGCACCGCCGGCACCGCGGCGCTGCTCAGTCTCTCCGTCGTGGTCGCGGGCTGCTCCGGACAGTCGGGGTCGTTCGTCACCCGGTCGGGAGCGTCCCTCCAGATCGACGGAAAACCGTTCCGCTTCGTGGGTTTCAACCTCTACGACGCTGCCGCCTCCGACATCTTCTCCTGCTCACCGACCACCCGGCTGGACGACACCCAGCTGGCGGACACGCTCCGGTACATCCGCGACGAGGCCGGGGCCACCGTCGTGCGATTCTGGGCCTACCAGACCTACACCGCCGGAGGGACGGACTTCTCCGGCACCGACCGGTTCATCGCGGCTGCGCGCAAGGCGGGCCTGCGCGTGATGCCGGTCCTCGAGGACGGACCCGGTGACTGCTCCACGGGGAAGCCGGGGGTCTCGCTCACCGATGCGGACGGGGGCACCTGGTTCACCGAGGGCTACAAGCAGCCCTACGGCACGGCCCGACGCTCCTATCGTGACTACGTGCAGGTCATGGCGCAGCACTACCGCGACAACCCCACCATCGTCGCGTGGACCATGGTCAACGAGGCCGAGACCACCGCCCGGGACACGGCCGACCGCCCTGTGCTGGCTGCGTTCGCGGCCGACGTCGCCGCAGTGATCCACGCCGCGGACCCGCGTCACCTCGTGACGCTCGGCACCCAGGGCAACGGTGCTCCCGGGGCCAGCGGCAAGGACTTCGCCGCCGTCTACGGCCAGGACGGACTGGATCTCACCGAGGTCCACGACTGGAACCGCTACGGGTCCGACACCGAGGCGATGCCCGGCAGCAAGGACGGGTCACTGCCCCGGGAGGACTCCGAGCAGTGCCGGACCACCGACGCGAAGATCGCCTGCTCCTTCGCCATCGCGCAGCAGCTCGGCAAGCCGATCGTGGTCGGGGAGGCGGGAGTCGAGGCCACCGACGCGGCAGGACGGGCCCGCCGCGCGGACCTGCTTGGTGCCAAGATGAAGGCGGCCTTCGCAGCCAACGCGTCGGGATACCTCGTCTGGCACCTCAACCGCGGTGCGACGGACAACCTCGACGTCATCCCGGGCATCCAGGGCCAGGACGAGCCCCTGTTCGGCGTCATGTCCGGGGTGGCCAAGGGCCTGCAGCCCTGACGGGCCTCAGACCCGACCACCCGCCCGGCTGCACGGCATACGCGCCGGTGGGTTCAGCGGTGTGCCACCGCGCCGGCCTGCGCGGGCCAGCGCGACAGACCGAGCCGGGAGAATATCTCGCCGTAGGCCGCGACCGTGGTGTCCCAGCTGTGCGGGTCGGCGTAGCGCCGTCCTCGCTGACCGGGTAGGGCGATCAGGGCCTGCGTCAGCGCGGGCACGTCCTGCGGCGGGACGAAGGTGACGCCCTCATAGCTGCTGGCCGCGTCGACGAGGCCCCCGACCGAGGTGACGACGGTGGGCAGTCCGGCGCTCATGGCCATGTGCAAGGGGCCCGAGGACGAGGACCGGCGGTAGGGCAGGACCACCGCGTCGGCGTCGGCGAAGTGGAGCTGGGCCTCGGCGTCGGTGACGTAGCGGTTGACGACGGTGATCCGGTCGCGGGCGGGGCTCTGCTCGACCGCGGTGAGCGGCGCCGTCCAGCCCTCCCACGTCTCGCCGACGATGGTGAGCCGGAGGCGCTCGCCCACCTCGGGCGGCAACGCGGAGAAGGCGGCGACGAGGTCCTCCAGGCCCTTGTAGGGCCGGATGATCCCGAAGAAGAGGATGTTGAACGCCTCGTCACCAGCGCGGGCCAGGCTCGCGGTGGGGCCGGCCCCGCTCGACGGGTCGAGGTTGACGTGGTCGTACGGGCCGTGCGGGACGATCGTCACCGCGCCCTCAACGGAGTCGTCCAGCCCGTATGCCGTGCGCAGCAGGTCGAGGTCGTAGCGCGAGTGCACCACGTGCGCGTCGACCCGGTCGAGCAGCTGGCCCATCGCCTTTCGGACGTAGCGCACGACGCCGGGGATCCTGGCCTCGCCGGTGTCCTGGACCTCGTGCCACTCCATAACGACGCGGGCGCCGTGCCGTCTGGCCAGGGCGGCCAAACGCAGGTAGCTGTGCAGCACCGCGCCGGTCCACCACTGGAGGATGACGACATCGGGCTGCTGCTCGGCGATGAACCGTCGGGCGTCGCGCATGGATCGCCCCCAGTACCAGTCGACTCCGTCGTGGACGCCGACCTCCGGCCGGTAGTCCACGTCGTTGACGCTCTGCCCCACCCGAGCCCGGCCGGGGTAGAGGGCCGTCGGCACGAGCCGACGCATGAGCAGCGCGTCGGTCGGGGTGACCTCCGACAGGGCGTTGGTCAGGCGACACGTGTAGTAGCTGATGCCGGAGGTGAAGCGCCAGCCCGACCCGACGACGAGCACCCGGGGACCCGATCGCCCTGCGGCCCGCTCGCCCCCGGGGCCCGGTCGTGAGCTCACGCGGACTCTCGCTGCTGGATGGAGACCATCGCCGGACGGGCGTGCTGAACCGGCGCGTGCTGAACCGGCGTGGGGTGCGAGGTCGTGGTGTGCGAGGTGGTGGTGTGCGAGGTGGTGCTGTGCGAGGTCTCGGGGTGCGCGGTGATGACGTCGGCCGAGGGGACGGCCTGACGTGCCGTGCCCCGACGCGCACGTTCGGTGAAGATCGTCCGCAGGACGCGGGCGCCGTCCCGGAAGGTGTTGAGGTTGCTCTCCCCGTGGATGCGCTCGAGCTCGATGCTGGGCACCTCGTGGATCTGGAGCCCGCCCGACGCGACCCGGCAGTTGATGAGGGTCTCGATCTCGAAGCCGTCACCCCACGCAGCCTGATCACCCCTGGAGGAGGGGATCGACAGCACCGGCAGGATATCGCGCCAGAAGGCGTTGTAGCCGTAGCAGAGGTCCGTGTAGCTGGTGCGGAACAGGACGTTCGTCACACCGGTCAGGACGCGGTTGCCGAAGTCGCGCAGCCAGGTGATGTCCTCGCTGCCGCCGGCGGCGAGCACCCGGCTGCCCTTGGCGAAGTCGGCTCCGGACGTGAGCGAGGTGACGTAGGCCTCGATCTCGGTGGAGTCGGCGGATCCGTCCGCGTCGAACATGACGATGACATCCCCGGTGGCCGCCTCGAACCCGCAGGCGAGGGCGTTCCCCTTGCCGCGCCGGGTCTGCTGGATGAAGCGCGCCGACGGGAGAGTGCGCCGGACTACCGCGGCAGTGTCGTCGGTGGAGTGGCCGTCGACCACGATGACCTCGTGGACCGTCGGCAGCGTGGGCAGCACGAGTTCGAGGTTGCGGGCCTCGTTGCGGGCAGGGACCACGATGGTGATCGTCGGTTTCGCGGGTCGAGAGTGGCTCGGAAACATGGTTTCTCCAGGTTGAAGGACGAGGTGGACACACACCGGCCAGGCAGCGGCGGTTTACGCTCGTCCCCATTGACGACCCCAGGAAGCATGCCTCCCCAAGCGGCCTGATGCATGCGCTTGTGGTGAGGCTTCGGTCTATGATCGCCTATCGGATTGGATGTTCTTGACCATTTCTTTAATTTTTCTTGACCAGATTCGGAACAAACATCTGAAAAGTGGACATATGCCAAAGACGTCAGCACGTCCGCTCTGTACCTGCGGGCACGACCGCGACGTTCACGAGCACTTCCGTCCGGGGAGTGACTGTGGTGAGTGCGGTCGCGAGATCTGCCCCAGATACACCCTTCGGACCAGGCTCTCCCTTTCGCCGATTTTGTCCTGGTTGATGCATTTTCGTCATCCACGACGACGCACCATCTGAGTCAATCTGGTTGCACGTCACGGGAATTGGTCCCCCATCCATTCGCCATCCGGCTCCGAACCCCGGTGGTTGGACCCCTCGGACCTGCGCGCGGTCCGTGACATACGAAGCGGAGAGATCTCATGACACCAGACCAGGCACGCCCGCATTCCCGGGGCCCGCAGCCACGCCGACGCCACCGCCGGACGGCACGACCCCCGGGTGCGGTCATCGGCGCCGTGCTGGCGGCCCTCACCCTCCTGTTCCTCACGACCGGGGCCCCCGCGGCGCAGGCCGATGGCGCGGGCAGCACCCCACCCGGCAAGGCCTGGGTGCGGGCGGGCCATCTTGTCCCGGGCATCGGCGCCGTCCGCATCGAGCTGGTGCCGCAGGGCGGCGTCGGCACCGCGATCCCCATGGCTCCCGGCACCGGGTACGGCCAGGTCACGGACTACCAGAAGGTCGATCCGGGCACCTACACGGTCACCGTCCGGCCGGAGGGTGATGCGGGCAGCTCCACGCCGATGCTGTCACGCTCACTCACGGTCACCGCGGGCAACGCCACCACGATCGCGGTCCTCGGCTCCACCACCGAACCTCGCCTCGGGGTGCTGAGCGATGACCTGACCCCCCCGGCTGCCGGCTCGGCGAGAGTGCGGGTCCTGTCGGGCTCGACCGTGGCACCAACCGTCTCGGTCACGGCCGTCAACGGACCCATGATCGCCACCGGCGCCGTGCTCGGGCAGGCCACCCCCTATTCCACCGTGCCGGCCGGGAGCTGGACCCTGCAGCTGTCGGACGGTGCGGGAATGACCGTGACACAGACCATCTCGCTCACCAGTGGCAGCGTCTACACCGCGGTCGTCGTCAACTCCGGGACCAACAGCGTCGAGCTCAAGGTCATCACGGACGCCGCCGGCGCCATGGCCACCCCAGTGGGTGGCGCGCAGACGGGCGGCGGCGGGACGGCCGTCGACCAGGCCGCGTCAGTGGTCGGTGGCGACAACGGGGTGACGGCGGGCCGTGGACTCGGTCTCCTGGCCGCGAGCGTTTCGGTCCTCGTCGGCGCTGCTGCCCTCCGCGCCCGTCGTGCGCCGCGGACCGCCCGCCTCGACGGATGAGCACCGTCGCTCCCGCGTGGCACAGCGCCCGCCGCCGGGCCACCGCCCTCGCGATGGCGGCTGTGGCCGCGGTGGGCCTCAGCGGGTGCGGCGGCGCGGCAGCCGGGACCGGCCAGCCGCAGGCGGTCGCTTCGAGCCCGACCTCCGGCACGCCTGACCCGTCGAGCCCCACCCCAGGCTCGGCGAACCCCGACACCTCGGCGGCGGGGGCACCGACGGCAACGCCCTCCGGTGCCCGGGCCGATCCCGGCGCCTCGGTCCCGGCGCCCGCCGCTTCGGCGGTAGCCGTCGCGGACGGCCTGAAGCCCTCGCGCATCGCCATCCCGGCGATCGGTGTCGACTCCACGTTGACCGATCTCGGGATCGCCGGTGACGGCACGATCGAGGTGCCGACGGACTACGCCCAGGCCGGGTGGCTGGACACGAGCCCGGCTCCGGGACAACGCGGCCCAGCCGTCGTGGCAGGACACGTGGACTCCAAACAGGGTCCGGCGGTCTTCTTCAAGCTGAGTCGCCTGTCCGTGGGGGACGCCATCGCCGTGACCCGGCGGGACGGCTCGACCGTCACGTTCACGGTCGACGGCGTGCAGCGCTTCGCCAAGAGCGCGTTCCCGACCGCCGCGACCTACGGACCGGTGCCGGGGCCGGCCCTGCGGCTCATCACGTGCGCAGGAGCGTATGACAAAGCGGCTGGCGGCTACCAGGACAATGTCGTCGTCTTCGCGTCCTGAATCGCGACGTCGCACCATGCCACTCCCGCCCGGAGGACCTCGAGCCCGATGAATGCCCCACCCCAAGGAGATCGCGGATGACCGGGTCCACGAGTGCCGCCACCCCCGACGCGTCGCAGGTCCACGCCAGGCGAGCCCGGATCCTCATGGCCGGTCGCGGTGACGCGCTCACGCCCCACCTGACGCGGGCCCTAACCGACCGCTACGACATGGTGGGCGGTGTCGATGCCGAGCTGTCGCAGCTCCAGCGACTGCTCGTCGCGGCCTCGACCTTCCGACCGTCACGAACCGCCTGGGTCGAGCGGTTCTACAAGAGCGAGCTGGCCGTGTGGTTGCGTTCGCGCCAGGCGTCCCGCGCCGTGGCGACCCGCGGCCAGGGGTTCGACGTGGTCTTCCAGATCCATGCCCTGTTCCGGGTGGATGACCCGCGCACGGTGATCTACGTCGACTGCACGCATCAGCAGGCGGCCGAGCAGTGGCCCGGCTGGAACCCGCTCGGGCCCGCTGCCCTGGAACGCTGGTACGAACGGGAACGTCGCCAGTACCGCGCGGCGGCGCACCTGTTCGCCTTCTCCCAGGAGACACAGGCCTCGTTGGTCCACCACTACGGCGTCCCTCCTGAGCGGGTGAGCGCGGTCGGAGCCGGCGCCAACTTCGACGACCTGCCCGCTCTGGCCGGTGAACGCGCGCCGGATGCGCCTCCCACCGTGCTGTTCGTCGGCAATGACTTCATCCGCAAGGGCGGCCCGCGACTGCTCGAGGCCTTCCGCCTCGTGCGTGAGACGGTCCCCGAGGCGCGGCTGCGGATTGTCGGGACCCCCCATCCCATCTCTCCCCAGCCGGGGGTCGAGGTCCTGGGCAGGGTCGCCGGTCGGGAGCGCATGTCGCAGCTCTACGTCGAGGCGGACGTCTTCTGCCTGCCGTCGGTGTTCGACCCGTTCGCCCTGGTGATGCTCGAGGCGATGGCCCACGGCGTGCCCTGCGTGGCGACGCCCACGTGTGGCGTCCCGGAGATCGTCGTGGACGGGGAGACGGGCATCATGGTCCCCAAGGAGGCGGATGCCGTGCAGCCGCTCGCCGCCGCGTTGATCGAGCTCCTGACCAACCCGCAGCGCGCAGCGGAGATGGGCGCCGCGGGACGACGCCGGGTCGAGCAGCAGTTCCTCTGGACGCACGTCGTCGAGCGGATGTCTCCGGTCCTCGACCGGATGTCCACCCAGACTCCGGGGCCCCATCCGCCCCGGACAGCGTTCAACCCATCCGAAGGGAAAGCACATGACTGAAGCCATCTCGCGCCAGGAGGGCACGTTCCGCTCCGACCGACCGTGGGGGCAGTTCGAGCAGTTCACGCTCAATGAACAGACCACGGTCAAGATCATCACCGTCCAGCCAGGTGCCCGCTTGTCCCTGCAGCGTCACGAACACCGCGGCGAGTTCTGGCAGGTCCTCGACGGCCCGATGGACATCCAGGTCGACGACCGCAGCTGGACCGCGCAGTGCGGTGAGCAGATCTGGGTGCCGCAGGGCTCGACCCACCGGATGGGCAACAGCACCGACCAGCCGGCGCGCATCCTCGAGATCGCCTACGGCACCTTCGACGAGCAGGACATCGAGCGGCTCGAGGACGACTACGCCCGCTGACTGGGGTCAGTCGTCACCCCGAGGGCGTATGACGGGGAGGGGCCCGGTGTCTGCGCCGGCGCCGGGGCGGCGCCGGTCGTCGCTGCGGTGGATCGAGCGACCCTCGGCATCACGGCGATGGACCGGAATTGCGCGCGAGTGCGAGCCGTGGTCCTCGACCACCGCTGACCTCGAGGCGTCGGACCATGACGGGTCGGACCACGACGGGTCGGGCGCCAGGTGTGCCGGGCCCTCGCCTGTCGTGGACGCCGCGGTGTCGTCGTCGTTCCCGACTTGCACGCGGTCGTGGTCGTCGACGCCGAACATCTCTGCGCAGATGGCGCGGTAGGTGTGGTCGGGGTCGGGCACCCAGCTGATGTCGTGAAGGGCCTGATCCTGCCCCGCACTCTCCATGATGAACTGGCCGTAGCCGAGGATCCGACCGGGGATGGAGCGGCTGTAGGACATGTCGGTGACCTTGGTCAGCGGCATCATCGCCACCCGCCGGCTGATCAGGCCATAGGTCAGCAGCAGTCGCTTGTCCGTCGCCACGAACCAGTCATGGCGCCACTCGAAGAGCTGCCACAGCGTCCACACGAACAGGACCAGCCACGCGATCCAGGTGACCCTGACCACCATGGCCCATGACGGGGCGACGCTGGCGTGGACCCACACGGCCAGGACGAGCCCGGCGACGGCCGCGGCAACGGGGCCGGCCACCTTGCCCCAGTGCTGGTGCATCGCGACGACGACCCGCTCGCCGTCGAGCAGGTATCGCTCCAGTGCCGGGTCGCGGCGTCTGGCCATGTGGACCTCCCGGCTAGCGGCGTCCGAGCAGGGCGTCGAAGAAGGTGAAGATGCTGCGGAAGCCCTGCGCCACGATGTCGAAGGCCGTGCGCATGATGACCGCAGCCTGCGCGGGCGACATGACGATGGCGTAGATGAGGAAGGCGAGCAGCAGCCAGCCAGCGATCTTCTTCACGCGTGGCATCGTCTCGACTCCTTGCTCACGGCCGGGGTCCCGGCACGGTATCGGTCATCAGTGTGCCAACAGTGGCGGCCTGGGTGGGGGTGCCACGCCGCGGTGGGGGTGCCTGCCCCGCCACGGCCCGCGACGTGGCCGGCTCAGACGAGTCCGTAGAGCCGGTCGCCCGCGTCGCCGAGGCCCGGCACGATGTAGCCCTGGGCGTTGAGCCGCTCGTCGACGGCGCCCGTGACAAGGGTGACCGGCACCTCGAGCCCCGCCATCTCCTGCTCGACGTGGGCGATGCCCTCGGGGGCCGCCAGCAGGGTGATCGCCGTGATGTCGTCCGCGCCGCGCTCGACGAGGTAGTGGATCGCCATCACCAGCGTGCCGCCGGTGGCCAGCATCGGGTCGAGGACGTAGCACTGGCGCCCGGACAGGTCCTCGGGCAGCCGGTTCGCGTAGGTGACCGCCTCGAGCGTCTCCTCGTTGCGCATCATCCCGAGGAATCCGACCTCCGCCGTGGGCAGCAGGCGCACCATGCCGTCGAGCATCCCGAGCCCGGCGCGCAGGATCGGCACGACGAGGGGCTTGGGCCGGGCCAGCTTGATGCCCCGGGTGGGCGCCACCGGGGTCTCGATGTCGAACGGCTCCACGCGCACGTCGCGGGTCGCCTCGTAGGCCAGGAGCGTGACGAGCTCGTCGACGAGCCGCCGGAACGTCGGCGAGTCGGTGCGCTTGTCACGCAGGTAGGTCAGCTTGTGGGAGATGAGCTGGTGGTCGGCGATGTGCACGCGCATGGGCGAAACTTAGCGCGTGACGCCGCCCCTCGAGCTCTCGGTCGACCCCAGGTATGCCGGGTGGATGGGTCACGCGCTCGGGCTAGCGGCCGCTGCCAGCCGCGCTGGCGACGTGCCCGTCGGCGCGCTCGTCGTGTCTGCCGCCGGAGAGGTGCTGGGCGAGGGCGTCAACGTCCGGGAGGTCGAGCAGGACCCGACCGGGCACGCCGAGGTGCGGGCGCTGCGCGAGGCGGCACGGCATACCGGCTCATGGCGGTTGGCCGACGCCACCCTGGTCGTGACCCTGGAACCCTGCCCGATGTGTGCCGGGGCGATGCTCCTCGCGCGGCTGCGGACCGTGGTGTTCGGCGCCTGGGACCCCAAGGCAGGCGCCTGCGGGTCGGTTTGGGACCTGGCCCGCGACGGCCGGGCCAACCACTGGGTCGAGGTCGTCGCCGGGGTCCGTGAGCCGGAGTGCAGCCGGCTGCTGCTCGATTTCTTCCGGGAGCGGCGGCTCCGGTAACCTCTCCTGCGGTGGCGTGTCCGAGCGGCCTAAGGAGCACGCCTCGAAAGCGTGTGTGGGGGAGACTCCACCGTGGGTTCAAATCCCACCGCCACCGCCGTTGACCTGCGGAAACGCCGGTCGGAGCCTCAGCGCCCCGACCGGCGTTCCCGGTCCTCGTCTCATTCGGGTCCCAGCGGCTCCTCCCAGAGCAGGCTGCCGACCTGGCGCGCGATGTCCTGGCGGATCGGCCCGACCACGTGCGCGTACCGCTGAGTCATCGCAGGGTTGGACCAGCCCATGACGCTCATGATGGTGGGCTGGCTGACCCCGAGAAGGAGCAGCACCGTGGCAGCGGTGTGCCGTGCATCCGGCTGTCGCGGATCCCGGCCTCTTTGAGGAGTTGCTTCCAGTGGGTCCAGTCGGTCCGCGGGTTGATCGGCTCTCCGGTCTCAGTGGTGAAGACCCAGCCGCCCTCGGTCCACGCACTGCCGGCGTGGACCCGCTCGACATCCTGCGCGTGTTGATGCTGGGCCAGGAGGGTGACGAGCTGTGGGGGTAGTCCGATCTGTCGCCGCCCCGCTCTCGACTTGGTGGAGTCGGTGTCGGGATTGGATCGGCCTCTCTGCGGACAGTACCCAGCTAACCGCTTGCCGCAGGTCCCGCCGCAACCGTGGGTGTAGCTGGGCCGAGTCCGGCTTCGCCGGATCGTCAGGACCCCCTGTCGTGCGTCGACGTCAGGCCACTGGAGTCCGAGTGCCTCTCCTTGCCGGAGACCAAGGGCGAGGGCGAGGGCGAGGACCCACCGGACGCCGTTGCGGTGGCGGGAGGCGCCGACGAAGATCCGCTTGACTTCCTCGACGTTGAAGGGCTCGACGTCGTGCGGGTCGACTCGAGGAGCCCGGGCGATGGTCGCGGGGTTTCGGGCGAGATGTCCTCGGCGGACGGCTTCGTCGAGTGCCGTCCGGATGGTTCGGAATCGGCGAGCCCTGCTGCGTGGATCAGTACGCCGCTCAGCGCCAGCTCGGCACGCCGAGAATTTGGGATGGTGTAGAGCCGATGAGCTTCGACTGCTCGGGCGTGGCCCTGCAAGTCATGTGCGCCGACGGCGGCGACGTGCCCGACCTGGACGCCAACATGCGCGTGGGAGCGGACTCCCGCACCACGCCTGACGTCCATGAGTCCGCTCTGCCCCAAGTGCGGCAGTCTGAGCACCGGCGAGGAAACTGCGCTTCTACGGTTCTTCGATCACCCACATGGCGATCTATCTCGGTTACGACAGAATCCTCGAAGACGTCAGGCCGGTGGCCGCATCGCGGCGCTCTACGCCG
>NZ_JBKJPP010000027.1:0-2534 GCF_046595215.1 Lapillicoccus sp.
TGAAGACTGGAGCCCGCAACGGGCCCGATCTTTCAACTCGGCCGCTTGCAAGGTGGGCGGGATCAACCGCCGGCTCCGGCACCCACGGGCGGCACGGGCGGCACGGGCGGCACGGGCGGGTCGTGCTGTCTCGGTGGTCGCTCGTGTCGAGCGTCGTACCGAGTGCGCGCAGGTCGCGGGTTGGGTGTTCACAGCCCGGGGGCGTTGTCGATGGGGAACCAGCGCGCGAGGTCGGCCTCGACGCGCAGGTCCTGCTCGATCGCGGACTTGATCTGCAGCTCGAGGCCGGTGTTGCGCCGGTCCGTGGCGGTGGGCGCAAAAGGGTACCAGCTGCCGCGCTTGTAAAGGTAGACCAGGCCAAGCGGCTGGGTGCCGTCGGTGAAGGCGATGAGGGTGCAGAGCAGGGCGGCGCCGAAGCCGGCGTCCACGAGGCTGCTGTTGACTGCGTGCAGGTCGGTGACCAGGCCCTCGAGGTCATCAGCTGTGGTGGTGCAGACCAGCCAGGTGAAGCCGAAGCTGTCGGACTGGGCGCGGTACTTGCCGTGATCGAGTGCCAGTAGTTGCTCGACCTGCTCGCGCAGGCCGGTGAAGCCGCCGCCTTCGGCGGCCTTGAAACACACCGATCCGACACCCGTCGCCCGGAACCGGGTGCTGCTCTGCAGGGTCACCGCCGCGGCCGGGAGCGCGAACAACTGGTCGAGGTCGGGTGCGGCCGGCTTGGACCGGCCCAGTAGCGAGTCCAGGAAGCCCATCGGACTACACCACCTGCCCGAGCTGGCGGGAGAGGTCGGCCAGCTGCTCGAGACGCCGGTCCAGCGGGGGGTGGGTGGCGAACAGCGAGGTGAGACTGAATCCTGCGGCGAGCGCCGGAGCGAAGAAGAAGGCGTTGAACGCCTCGGCCTGGCGCAGGTCCCGGGTGGGGATGCGGGCCATCTCGCCGCTCACCTTGGTCAGCGCCGAGGCGAGCGCGGAGGGGCGACCGGTCAGCAGCGCCCCGGCCCGGTCCGCGGAAAGCTCCCGGTAGCGCGACAGCGCCCTGGTGAGCAGGAACGACAGCGCGTAGACGACGGCCGAGACCGCGACGACGGCGATCAGCACCAACGCGGTGTTGTCCTCCTCCGAGTCCCGGCCGCGGTTGTTGCCGGCGCCGCCGTACAGGCCGGCGTAGAGCCCGAAGCGGGTGATCAACCCCGCGAGGATGCCCAGGAAGGACGCGATGGTCATCACGGCGACGTCGCGGTGTGCCACGTGGGACAGCTCGTGCGCCAGGACACCCTCGAGCTCCTCGGTGTCCAGGCGGCGCAGGAGACCGGTGGTCGCGCAGACGACGGCTTTGGCGGGGCTGCGTCCCGTGGCGAAGGCGTTGGGCACTTCGACGTCGGCGATCGCGACAGCGGGCTTGGGCATGTCGGCCAGTGCGCAGAGTCGGTCGATGACCCCGTGGAGCTCTGGCGCCTCGGCGGGCGTCACGATCCGGCCGTGCATCGCGTACAGCGCGATCCGGTCTGAGAACCAGTACTGGGCGAACAGGAGCCCGCCGGCAATGACGACGGCGAGCACCGCGCTCTTGATGAGTGCGATGAGCGCCACCGTGAAGACCACGTAGAGCAGGCCGAGCAGGAACGTGGTGACCAGCATCCGTGCAGTCAGGCCCCGATCGGGCTCAAATCGGCTTTTCATCGTCTCATCCTGGGATCAGCCCGTCCTCGCCGAGCAGCGCGGTCACCTCGGCGAGGCTGCTGTCGGAGCCGGGGAGGATCAGGTCGGACACGCTGAGGTGCTCGTCGGGCACCGGGCGGCCAAGGGCTCGCACCCGGTCAAGCAGCCGCGTCAGGTCACGCCCGAATCGCGCCTCATCGCCCGCCGTCACTGCTGCTGACAGCTCCGCGTCCAGCTCGTTCAGTTCGTCCAGGTGTTCCTCGCCCAGGTCCAGCTGGCCCTCGCCGAGGATGCGCACGATCATGACGTCGCCCTCTGTGTCTGCGCCGGTCCGGGGGTCAGCGCGTCCGGCCCGGACGCGCCGGGGGGCAGGGCCGTCCTGAGTCTCGACAGCTCGGCCTCGACGTTGGACGTCGACGACATCCGCTCGAGCTCGACCTGGATGTCGTCCTTCGTCGACCCGGTGGCGTCCTCCAACGCCCCGGAGGCGAGGAGCTCGTCGAGCGCGCCGGCGCGGGCCTGCATCTGAGCGGTCTTGTCCTCGGCGCGTTGCATGGCCAGCCCGACATCGCTCATCTCTTCGCTGATGCCCGAGACCGCCTCACCGACACGTGTTTCCGCCTCGGCGGCGGTATAGCTGGCCTTGATCGTCTCCTTGCGTGTCCTGAAGGCCTCAACCTTGGCCTGGAGCCGTAGCGACGCGGCGGTGAGCTTGTCCTGTTGGGCCTGCAGGTCGGCCTGCTGCTGGGCCAGGTCGACCAGCTGCTGTTGCGCGGCTGACCGGCGCGTCAGGGCCTCCCGGGCCAGGTCCTCCCGGCCAGCAGCCAGTGCGGCGGCCGCCTGCTGCTGCAGCTTGTCGATGCCGGCGGACAACT
>NZ_JBKJPP010000111.1:0-38507 GCF_046595215.1 Lapillicoccus sp.
CATCCTCGGCAGGGCCTGGGCCAACATCATCTGGCGCTGCTGGCAAGACAACGTCGGCTATGACCCCACCAAACACGGAGCCCTCCAAGCCCTTCTCAACACGACCACCAAGGCCGCCTAAACACCCAGGGGTTGACACAGGGCAACTCATCGGGTCACTCCGATCTCTTCGAAGATGGCGCGCAGGGCGCGCATGGCGTAATAGGTGCGCGACTTCACCGTGCCTTCGGGAAGTCCGAGGTCGGCAGCGGCCGAGGCGACGCTGTTGCCCCGGTAGTAGAGGGCCTCGATCACCTCACGGTGCTGAGGTGTCAGGCGATCCAACGCGGCGGAGACGAGCCATCCCTGGATGACGTCGTCGAGCTCGTCGGGTGCGGGCTGGGCCTCGAGCCTGACGTCGTCGTGGACCAGGCGGGGTCGGCGCTGGGTCGCGCGCCACTGGTCCGTGAGCAGGTTGCGCGCGACGGTGAACAGGTAGGCCCGGGGGTCCGTGTGCTCGGGGTCGAGCTTGTCCAGGTGGCGCCAGGCACGCAGCAGCGTCTCCTGGACGATGTCGCGCGCCTGGTCGCGGTCGTCGACATATCGCAGGGCGAAGGCGTAGAGCGCGCCGGCGTGCTGGTCGTGCAGAGCGGTCATCAGCCGCTGTTCGGGCGTCACCGCCGTGCCCTGTCCCGGATCGTTCGCCAACGGCATACCCGGGTATACGCCGCCGGCCGGAAATCGGTTCACCAACGAGACCCGTGGGCCGCTGCTGCGGGCTGTGGTGAACCATCCCGGGGTCTCGTCCGTGTCAGGTGCTGACAAGACCGCTGTGGGCCATCCCATCGATCAAGGAGAAGTTCATGCGTTTCGTACACCGCCCTGTTTCCCGGCGACGCGTAGCCACGGTCGGCGCGGTCGTCGCCCTGGCCGTCGGGGGGCCGGCGCTGGGCCTGGGAACCAGTCCGACGCAGGCTCACCCACCGCGCGCCGCGGACCCGATCCAGGCGCCCGCCCTCCCGGGGGCCCCGCCGATCGCCCGGGCCGACCGGGTCTACACAGCAGACCAGTCCTCGAACACGGTCACGGTGATCGACCCCCGCACCCGCACGGTCCTGGGGACCATTGCCCTGGGTGACCAGCGCCTGGGCGGGGACCTCGGGCCGCAGTACCTGCGTGACGTTGACGTCCACGGTCTCGGCTTCTCCCGCGACGGCCGCTACCTCGATGTCGTGTCCGTGACCACCAACACCGTCACGGTGCTCCGCACCGCGGACAACTCGGTGGTGTCCCGGACCAACGTCGGGCGTGCTGCGCACGAGGGCTTCTTCGCCCCCGACGGGGAGACCGTATGGGTCGCCGACCGGGCCCTGGCCCGGGTGGACATCGTCGACGCCCTCCATGGCGGTGTGGTGGGTGAGGTCGCGACGGACGACGGGCCGTCCAAGGTGCTGTTCAGCCCCGACGGGAGATACGCCTACGTCAACCACATCCGCTCTGCCACGATCGACGTGGTCAAGGTCTCCTCACGCAAGGTCGTCCAGCGCATCACGGGGCTTGCGGACGTGTTCTCCTCGGACATGGCGATCTCCCCCGACGGCCGTGAGCTGTGGGCGGCGCACAAGAAGGTCGGGAAGGTCAGCGTCGTCGATCTGCGATCCGGGCAGGTCACCAGCGTCCTGAGCACCGGGCCCGACACGAACCACCCCGCATTCGTCACCACCCCCAGCGCCGGGTACGTCTACCTCACTGTCGGCGGGCAGAACGCCACGAAGATCTACCAGCGACGCCCCGGCCAGGCGCCCTTGCTGGTCGGCAGCGTCCCGGCGAGTGGAGTCGAGCCGCACGGCATCTGGCCCAGTCCCGACAACTCCACCGTCTACGTCGTCAACGAGCACTCCGACAGCGTGGACATCATCGACACGGCAACCCGCACCCGAGTGGACACCCTGCACGTCGGTCAGGAGGGCCAGGCACTGGTCTACGTCGCAGGCGCCGTCCCCCAGGGGCCGGGCACCCAGAACCTTGGTCGCCAGGGCCTGGACCAACCGGTCCGCAACGCGGACGCCACCGTCACCGCCGGCCCGGGGCACGTCCAGGTCACCGTGCGCGGGGTCAAGGGCCTGGACATGGTCCAGCTCCAGGGCAGCGGGCTGACCCCGAACGCCACCTACACGGCATACGCCGCACGAGGGGCCGACCAGGTGCCCCTGGTGTCATTCACCGCGGACGCTCAAGGGGCTGCCCCGCAGGTCCTGGCGTTCGTCACGTTCCTGGGCGTCTACGAGATCACCGGGGTCCAGGTCCGTCCCAGCCAATGACGACCTGGACGGTGAACCGATCGCGGCCGGTGTGCGTGTCCACAGGTATGAAGAAACTCCGTTGCCTCGTGACCAGGCTTCCTCCGTTGCTGGCCGCCGCCGCCCTCACCCTCGCCGGCTGCAGCTCGGGGACTGCGGTCACGACACCCACGGGGGCCGAGGGCGCCGCCGCGTCGGGGCCCGCGTCGTCTGCGGGGGCAGCGTCAGCTGCGGGGACATCGTCCGCTGCGGCCAACTTCACCATCAAGGCCTACGTGTTCCCTCCCTTCACCGCCACGGCGGGGCAGAAGATCACCATCGTCGACGGCGACGGTGAGCCCCACACGGTGACCGCGGACGACGGCAGCTTCGACTCCGGCAGCTTCGATGCCGCCGCCCCGGGGACCCTCACCGTCCCGACCAAGCCAGGCGTCTACCCCGTGCACTGCACCGTGCACCCCACGATGCACGGAACGCTGACGGTCAAGTAGTCCTCTCGCACTACGATGCACCCAACCACCATCAAAGGGAGCCACCCATGAGTACCCTCCGTTCCACCCTCACCGTCGCCTCGCTCGCAGCCGCAGTCGTCGGGCTCAGCGGCTGCGGCTCCAGCAGCACGCCACCGGCCGCCGCGCCGGCTTCGAGCTCTGCGACGTCATCCAGCCCCTCGACGTCCTCCAGCTCCTCGACGTCGCCGTCAACCTCGGCCACGCCATCCACGAGCGCGCCCGCGGCAGCCTCCGGCGCTCTGGACGCAGCCAACCAGTCCAGCGACGGCAAGTCCGTCGTCGTGGACTCGGTCAGCATCGACGCCGCCGGCAAGGGCGGCTGGATCGCCCTGCACACCGACGTGGGCGGCAAACCCGGCCCGGTCAAGTACTTCGTGGCCGTGCCCGCCGGCGCCTCCACCAAGGTCGTCGTCCCCACCCCCGAGGGCATCCCCAGCGGCGACTACTGGCCCATGCTCCACGTCGATGACCACGCCGTCGGCACCTACGAGTTCCCCAAGGTCGCCGGGGCCGACCTCCCGGCCATGTCCGGCGGCAAGGTCGTCATGAAGAAGATCACCGTCACCGTCAAGTAATCCCCGCTTGCTGGCTGGTCGTACCCGCCCTCGACTCCTGGTCCAGATGGAGGCCCTGAGGTCGGGTGTGACACAGCCCACATCGGATCGCGTGGTTTCGCTGGGCATGTCGTTTGATGAGCCCGTTAAATGGGCACTGACGAAAGTATTCACGTTGAGTCCACGTTGCGGTTGTCTGACGTTCACTTTGCGTTGACGTGGTGTCAATGTTTGCTGCGATCTCCCGATCACGGGTATCAGAGGTCTGCGGCGTTGTCAGCGGACCCGTCTGCCGCACCGTTCGTCCAACATTCTGGTGGCGGGAGAGCGCGTGTTGCAGACCTGTTGGCGGTTTCGCCGGGCCATGGCTCCGCATACGGGGGCGTTGGCGGGCGGCGCCGCGCTGGTCGCTCTCGTTGCCGCGCTCGAGGTGGCCCTGCCCTGGCCCCTGAAGGTCATCGTCGACAACGTGTTGAAGGGGTCGGGGTCTGCTCGGAGCGACGTGTTGCTCGCCCGCCTGGGCATCTCCGGACGTGGTGGAGAGCAGCTGCTCACGCTGGCCCTCGGGGCACTGCTGGCGATCACCCTGCTCAATGCCGCGACGACCTACCTGGGGAACCGGGTCCTCAATGGGGTCGGTGAACGGGTCACCGCAGCGATCCGCGCCGAGGTGTTCGCCCATCTGCAGCGTCTGTCGCTGTCCTTCCACGACCGCCAGCGGCTGGGTGACCTGTTGACCCGCACGACGACCGATGTGGACTACGTACAGCAGCTGTTGATCTCGATGCTGTCGGTGTTGGTCCCCAACGTGCTCATCCTGGGCTTCATCACCGCGATCTGCTTCGTCGTCGACCCGGCGTTCGCGCTGATCGCCTTCGCCGTGGCGCCACTGCTGTTCGCGACCGTCGTCGTTTATCGTCGGCGGATCAAGGCGGCCTCGCGCACGGCGCGGAGCAAGGACAGCGACCTCGCCTCGACGGTCAGCGAGACCTTCTCCTCCGTGCGCGTGATGCAGTCCTACACGAGCGAGGCCCGTCACGAGGCGGGATTCAGGGCCCGCAACCTCGAGCGGATGAACGCGGGTCTGCGCGTGGTCAGGCTGCAGTCGGCGCTGTCCCCCCTCGTTGACGTGATCGTCGCCATTGGTGTGGTCCTGGTCCTGTGGGTCGGTGCGCAGCGGGTGCTCACCGGCGCGATGAGCCTTGGTCTCCTGCTGGTGTTCCTGGCCTATCTCAAGGCCCTGTACGACCCGATGAAGGCCCTGGCCAAACTGACCACCGTCGTCACCCGTGGACAGGTCAGTGCCGAACGGCTCAGCGACATCCTCAACACCTCGCCCCAGATCGTCGACCACGTCACGGCTCGGCCGGCACCTCCACTGAGCGGCATGGTCGAGCTGCGCGGGGTGCACTTCGGCTACCACGCCAACCAGTGCGTTCTCAAGGGCATCGACCTCAGGGTCGAGCCCGGCCAGATGGTGGCGATCACCGGGCCGACCGGCGCGGGGAAGTCCTCGGTGATCAGCCTGGTCCCGCGCCTCTACGACGTGGACGAGGGCGCCGTCCTGCTCGACGGCATCGACGTGCGCGACCTGGAGCTGGCCACTGTGCGCAAGCAGATCTCCCTGGTCCTCCAGGACTCGATCCTGTTCCACGGCACGATCTACGACAACATCGCCTATGGCGCCGACGACGTCACGTCCGAACAGGTGCTCGCGGCCGCTGAGGCCGCCTACGTCGACGAGTTCGTGCAGACCCTGCCCCTCGGCTATGACACGGCCGTCGCCGAGCGGGGGGTGAGCCTGTCCGGCGGGCAACGGCAACGGATCGCCATCGCCCGCGCCCTGGTGCGTGACACTCCCGTGGTCATCCTCGATGAACCGACCTCGGGCCTGGACGCCATCTCCGAGCAGTACGTCATGCGCGGCCTGGACCGGCTGATGGCCGGCCGCACCGTGATCGTCATCGCCCACCGTCTCTCGACCCTCAGACGCGCCGACAGGATCTACGTCATCGACCGCGGCCTCGTCGCGGAGGCCGGGCGACACGACGAGCTGGTTCACGCCGGCGGCCTCTACAGCCGCCTCGACCAGCTGCAGCAGACCACCACCACCACCACCCGCCCAGCCCCGACCTTGAGCCTCCTCCCCACCGGGACGGAGCCCCGCCCATGACCCGGACCAGTCCCGTCAGCGCCGGGGCTCTGCCCTGGCGCGTCGGTGAGCACGACATCCTCGAGGTGCTGCTGGTGCACCGTCGTAAGCACCAGGACTGGGCCATCCCCAAAGGCAATGTCGAACCCGGTGAGTCTGATCGCGCCTGCGCCCGGAGGGAGCTGCGCGAGGAGACGGGTCTGGACTGCCGTCTTGGCTGGGAACTGCCCAGCCTGCACTACCGGACGCCCACCCGAGAGCCGAAGACCGCCCGCTTCTGGGCGGCCACCGCCCGGTCAGGCACGTTCCGACCGAGCAGCGAGATCGACCAGACCCGGTGGTTCCCCTTTGCCACGGCCATCCGCGTCCTCACCAAGCCGCGCGAACGTGCGATCCCGCTCGCACTCGCCGCGCGCCTCCACGCACGGGGTGGGACGTCAGCGCTCGCCGGCCGGCAGCGCACGGTGCTGCTGGTCCGTGGCGGCTCGGCCACCCCTCGTGAGGACTGGCCAGACGCCGACGACACCCGTCCCCTCACGGAGAGGGGGACGCACGCCGCGCGCTCCCTCCTCGCACTGGGCACCGTTTTCGATGTCCAACAGGTGTTTTCGTCACCGGCATCCCGTTGTGTGGACACCGTCGCCCCACTGGCCCACAGTCAGGCACGGACCGTCCAGGTCTTCCACCACCTCAGCGACGGCGACCCCCGTGGCGCCCTGGACCTCGTCGACCGCGCCCGAGGCACCGGCACCGTGCTGTGCACCCACGAGGACGTCATCAACGGCGTCCTGGACCGCCTTGCCGCACGAGACCACACCACGCTGGAGACCCGCTCCAGCGGGCGCCGCGGCTCGGTCTGGGCGCTCACCGGGGACCAGCACCGCTACACCGCCGCCTACTACCTCCCGATGCCCCACCCGACCCCGATTTCCCGCCACCCGTCATCGCCCCCGATGCTCGATCCGTTCGACGTCGACACCGGAGCGGCCTGAGTCGGGACCCGGCGCGGGACCTCGCGGGCGTCGTCACCCCGGTGGCATTGCCTTGTCGAGGTTGTCGGTGAAGAACGCGAACATGCCCGGCAGCTCCTTCTGGAACGTGGTCCACGTGTGGGTGCCCTGCGGGATCACGTGAAGGTCCGCGGTCGTCGGCGGGCGGACGACCGCGAGGAAGGCCTGGTTCTCGTGGAGGGCGACCGGGTCTCCTGATCCCGCCCAGAGGCGCAGTCGCACGTCGGGAGCGTTCTGGGCAGCGACGACCTGGGGGCTGGTGGCGCGGGCGGCGGGGCTGCGCCCGGCCACGAGAGGGGTCTCGATGGTGAAGTATCCGCCCATGCTGGCCCCGACGGAGAAGACGTCCGGTCTGGCGAACAACAGGCGCGACGCGCAGTAGGCACCGCTGGAGACGCCGCCGACGCCCCACCCGGTCCGGGCCCCCGAGACGCGGAAGTCCGCCTTGATCATCGCGGGCACGTCGGTCTCCATGAACGTCCCGACGTTGGGCTGGCCGGCGAGGTCGGTGCACTCGGTGTCGAGCTGGGTCGAGAGCTGCAGCTGCGGCTCGACGATGACGAAGGGCGATATCTGCCCCGACGCCGCGCCCGCGGCCACGATGCCGATCTTCTCCGGGGAGAACCACTGCGTGTAGTTGACGCCGTCCCCGCCGGGATAGAGCACGAGCACCGGGAAGCGCGTGGTGGCGTATGCCGGTTGGTCGTACTGAGGCGGCAACCAGACCCACACGCGCATGGACACTCCCGAGGCCTTCCCCTGGAGGGTCGTGAGCAGGAGGCGGCCCACCGAGGCAGGCTGGGGCGAGAAGCGTTCGGCGCCGGGGCCAGGGCTCGACCACGTCGGCCCCGACGCGGTTGTCGTGCCCGGTGTCTCTGGTGCAGTGGACGTCGCTGTGGTGGTGGACGTCACCGCCGGGGACGACGTGGCCGTGGGGGAGGACCTGGTCGCCGAGGAGGGCGCCCTTGGTTCTGGTCCCGGCGTCGCTTGCAACGGCCCACACGCCGCGGTGCTCAACACCGTAGCCAGGATGAGACCAGCACTCAACGTCCATCGCACTCCGCCATGGTCCCTGATCGGCGCGCGCCCGGGGGGCGACGCACCGGTTTTGGGGGCAACTGGCATCAGACACACATCAGACGGCATACATCCGCGCCCCCGCTGCAGGTCGCCCCCAGCCTGCTCCCCCAGCCGGCTCCGAGGAGCCACTCAGGTGGCCTGGTTATCCTTATCGACGTGAAAGCCGGACGTGCAACGAGTCTCGCGAAGATCCTCAGGCTCCTCGTGGCGTTCCTGGCAGCCGCCGTGGTGATGGGGCTGCTGGGCGCGGGCCTCGTCGTGCCGGCGGTGGGAGCGGCAGGCGCCGCCACCCGGTCCGGCGTGGACGCGTTCGACGCCCTCCCGAGCGAGTTCGCCTCCGCGCCACTCTCGCAGCAGTCGAAGGTCCTCGACGTCAAGGGCAACGTCATGGCGACCCCCTATGACGTCAACCGCATCATCGTGCCGCTGAGCGAGGTGGCCCCGGTCATGCGCACGGCCCAGGTGGCCATCGAGGACAGCCGGTTCTACGAGCACGGCGGCGTCGACGTGCGAGGAGTCGTGCGCGCGGTCGTCTCGAACGCGTCCGGCACGAGCACCCAGGGTGGGTCGACACTCACCCAGCAGTACGTCAAGCTCCAGCTCCAGCAGACCGCCCTCACAGCCGGCAACAAGGCGGGTGCGGACGCAGCCATCGTCCGAAGCGGGGTGGCCGGCCTGACCCGCAAGCTGCAGGAGCTGAAGTACTCCATCCAGCTCGAGAAGACGATGTCCAAGGACGCGATCCTGCAGGGCTACCTCAACCTCGTCTACTACGGCGACCAGACCTACGGCGTGGAGGCGGCGGCGAGGCACTACTTCGGCAAGAGCGCCAAGGACCTCAACCTGCCCGAGGCGGCCCTGCTCGCGGGGCTCGCCCAGAACCCCGGCACCACCGACCCGGTCCACAACCCGGACCGGGCCTTCTCCCGGCGCAACGTCGTCCTCGACCGGATCCACGAGCTCGCCCTGATCACCGGCACCGAGCTCGCCGACGCGAAGGCCGTCCCGCTCGCGGCGATGCTGCACCTCACGGCCGCCCCAAGTTCCTGCTCGGGAGCCGGCGACACCGCCTACTTCTGCGACTACGTCCTCAAGTGGCTCGAGACCGACCCCTCCCTCGTCGACGCCCTGGGCTCGACGGTCGAGGAGCGGAAGAGGAAGATCTACGGCGGTGGCCTGACCATCCAGACGACGTTCGATCCCGACGTCGCCAAGGCCGCCCGTGAGGAGATCCTGCGGCGGGTCCCGCAGGGCAACAGCTACGGCATCGGCTCGGCCACCGTCGTGATCGACCCCAGGACCGGTGAGGTCCGCGGCATGGCCCAGAACACGGCATACAGCATCACCTCCACGAGCCCGGGCGAGACCGCGGTGAACTGGGCGGTCGACACCAAGTACGGCGGGTCCCAGGGCTTCGGGTTCGGGTCGACCGAAAAGGCCTTTGCCCTCGTGACGGCCCTCGAGCGCGGCATGTCGGGCAACTCGACGGTCGACGCCAAGGCCGCCGGGCCCAAACAGGCCGCGAAGTACACCTCCGCGGAGTTCCCCGGCGCGTGCGGCCTCGGGCGCTCGACGTGGTCCGTGCGCAACGACGAGACGGTGCAGGCCGGACCCATGACCCTGGTGCGCGCGACCGCCCGCTCGATCAACACGGCGTTCGTCGCCCTCGTCTCCCAGCTCGGCGCGTGCACCGTCCGCGAGACCGAGACCCGGATGGGGTTGCACCAGGCGAACGGTCAACCCGTCAAACCCTTCCCCGCGGCGATCACCCTGGGCACCGACTCCGTCTCCCCGATGACGGTGGCGAGTGCCTACGGCACCCTCGGCAACGACGGCATACATTGCTCCCCGATGCCGGTCACCGCCATCACGACCTCGGACACCAAGCCCCTGCCCGTCCCGAAGCCGGGGACGACGAACTGCCAGCAGGTCGTCGACCCCGACGTCGCGCACGGCGTGGCCGCCATCATGAGCAACGTCCTCACCGGAGAGGGCACCGCCGCGGCCAGCGCCCTCGCGAACGGCCGCCCCGCCGCCGGGAAGACCGGCACCACGGACGGCAACAACGAGACGTGGTTCGTCGGCTACACCCCCCAGCTGACGACAGCCGTCTGGGTCGGCACCCCGAACGACAACTCGCAGGTCCTGGACAACATCACGCTGGCGGGTCAGACCTACCCCGTCGTCTTCGGTGCCAGCATCGCGGCCCCCACCTGGAAGGCCATCATGGACCGGTTGCTGGCCAACCAGCCTGGCGCACCCTTCCCCGCCCCCAGCGACAGGTTCCTGACCGCGCCCCTGCCCTGACTGACCCCGGTCAGCTGCGCAGGGTGACCGGGGATCTCTCGCTGTCCGACCTGGCTCATGTCGTGGGCCTGAACCCGGTGGCGGTGGCTCCGAGCCAGGTCAGCGCCTCAGGGACGACGTCGGCCCACACGCTCATCCGGTGCCCGGCGTTGAGCTCGACGCGCGACGCGATCGCCAGCGGCGGGCGTGCGGCCTTGAGCAGCTCGGTGCTGCTGCTGTAGGACAGCGCGTCGGCCTTGCTGGTCTGCAGCCACAGGGCCACGGGTGGGGGCGAGGACCGGGCCAGTGCCAGCAGGTCGTACCTCTTGGCTCCCGAATCGCCAGCGGGGAACGGCTGGTAGCCCTTCCCGAACTCGGGGGAGGTGTATCCGCCGAGGATGATCCCGGCGCCGAAGACGTCCGGATGCAGCATCGCCGCCATCGCGGCGCACCAGCCGCCGGAGGAGAAGCCGAGCGCGGCCCACGAGGCCCGGTCCCGGCCGACCCGCAGCGCCGAGGCGATCTTGTCAGGGACATCCCTGGCCAGCCACGTCTCGACCTGCGGCTGGCCCTGGCCGCCGTTGACGCACTCGGTGTCCGTGCCGGCCGGGAACTCGATCTGCGGAGCCACGACGATCGCGTCGCTGATGACCTTCTGGCCCGAGAGGGCATCGATCGAGGGCACCAGGTTCACGCCTTGCATCCAGACCTCAGGGCTGCCCGGGTAGCCGTGGAACGCCTCGATGACCGGGTAGGTCCGGCTGGCGTTGGCCGGGTCCTCATAGCCGGCGGGAAGGCTGACCATCACCCGCCCGGACAGACCGCTGTGAGGGCCGGTGAGCGTGAAGGTCTGGATTCGCTGACCGGGCGAGGGCAGCGGCGGCAACGTCGCTGGGGGCGGGACGTCCAGCCCCGGGCCGGTGGGCTTTGCCTGGAGGGCCCTGGCCGCGCTCGCACCCCCTTGATCCTGCTGCACGCTCGGGGCGCTCGAGCCGAGGAGATCACCCCAGTCCGCGTACCAGCCGTTCTGGTTGTTCAACACCACACCCACCAGGACCAGCGCGGTGATGCTGACACCAACCTGGGCAAGAAAACGCCCGACGAATCCCCGCACCGATCGTCGGGTCCGGGGAAGCCACACCGCGCCGGCAACGAAGGCGGCCAGGGTCACGACCACGACCACCACAAGGAACGGGACGCCGGTCAGTGTCATGACACGGACTCGGTCTCGGTATCGGTGATCACGGGACCCGAGCGTAGGCGACGCTACCGGCGAAACCCTGAGCCCACGCTGGACGTATGCCGTGCCACAGCTCGCGTGGGCAGCCTCCGCGCCGACGTCAATGTGTAAATTGACGACCAAGAGGGCCCCATCTTTTGTCGCCCGTGCTGGCCCGGTGCCCCACCGACCTCCTAGTCTTCGGGCGGCCCGGTGACCACGCCGGGCTCCTGGAGATCGAAAGGGCACCACCATGCATCTGAAGAAGCTCCTCACCACCGCAACAGCCTCCGCGGCACTCATCGTCGGGGTGGCAGCATCCCCGGCCCAGGCCACTCATGCCTGGGGGCCTTACCACTGGTCGACCAGTGACGGGGTCGCCCGCCTGACCGTCTACTCCAGCCTCACCCCGGACTGGAGCGGGAACCTGTCCACGGCCAACAACGACTGGAACGCCAGCACCCACCTGCAGAACTCGGTGGTCGCCGGCAGCACCACGACCACGTCCCGTAAGCGCTGTGCAATGCCCACCGGAGCGATCCGCGTCTGCAACGCCGCGTATGGCTCCACCGGCTGGGCCGGCCTCGCCTCGATCAACAGCGCAGACGGCACCCACATCAGCCAGGCCAGCGCCAAGATGAACGACACCTACCTCTCCGGTGTGGGCGCCGCCGAGCGACAGGGCGTCATGTGCCAGGAGGTCGGCCACGACTTCGGCCTGGACCACCAGGACACCAACTTCACCAATGCCAACCTCGGTACGTGCATGGACTACACCAACGACTGGAGCACGAACCAGCACCCGAATGTCCACGACTTCGCCGAGCTGGACACCATCTACGGGCACGTCGACCGCGCGGCGGCCAGTCCGGCGGCACAGCCAGGGACGAGCACCATCCGCACGGGCACCACGGTCACGATCATCACCTGGGCTTCGTGACCCGACTCGCGCTCACCGCGCTGGCCGCAGCCGGGATCACCCTGATCTCCGGCTGCGGCCAGCCGCCGGGCCCGTCCTCTGCCGCGAGCGCAACGACGTCCAGCGGCCCGGCCACTCAGTCATCGGCTGCGGCAACCACCTCCGGCACGCTCAGCATCGTCCAACAGGGCGCCGGCACTGGCGACGTGTGGTCCGTCCGGATCGAGCGGCCGGACGCCAGCACCGTCTCCGAGACGGCATACCCCAGCGGGCAGCTCGCCCTGACGACGCAGCTCGCCCCGGGCCAGTACCGGGTGCTCAGCTGGCGCCGCCCATGCGCCGGTCCCTGCGCGACCGCCGGCGAGCAGGGACTGGCTGCCTTGCAGGACGTCTGCGGCGCGCAGGTCACCATCACCGCCGACGAGACGGTCCGCCGCACGGTGCTCATCAACCCCGACGGGTCCTGCTCCCTCGAGCCGACCCCCTGACGTCGTCAGGTATCGTCAAGGTGAAGGGGAGTAGTTCTCGCCGGCGTGCTGCGTGAGCAGCACGGGGCGACGGTGCGTCGACACACCGGCCTCGCGGCCCGGTGCACCACCCGTGAGACGGGCGAACGAGACCTTCGGCCATGTTTCCAGGCGTCGCTCGTTTGCGCACCTGCTGGCCGAGGGCCTGCGGGCACTCGGTCGGAAACGACCGCAGGAGAACCCATGTCATCGCCTCCACACAGCCCCCCCGACCCGGACCCGAGCCCCAGCCCGCGAGACGTGCGCCGCTGGCGCCAGTACCTCGCCGACGAACGGGCCGAGGCCGCGGTCTACCGCGAGCTCGCCAAGCGGCGGACGGGGAACTCCCAGGAGATCTTGCAGTCGCTCGCCGAGGCCGAGGGACGTCACGCCGCACACTGGTTGGCGCTGCTCGGACCTCACGTCGGCAAGCCGCGCCGAGGAGGAGTTCGCACGCGGGTGCTCGGGTTCCTCGCCCGGCACTTCAGCTCCGTCTTCGTCCTCGCCCTGGCGCAGCGTGCCGAGGGTCGCTCGCCCTACGCCGGCGACGCCCACGCCACCGACACGATGACCGCCGATGAGCGTATCCACGAGGAGGTGATCCGTGGCCTGGCCGCGCGAGGGAGAAATCGCCTGTCCGGAACCTTCCGGGCGGCAGTCTTCGGGGCCAACGACGGCCTGGTGAGCAATCTGGCGCTCGTGCTGGGCATCAGCGCGGCCGGGGTCTCGAACGGCACCATCCTGCTCACCGGACTGTCGGGTCTGCTCGCCGGCGCCCTGTCGATGGGCGCCGGGGAGTATGTGTCCGTGCGCTCGCAGCGCGAGCTCCTCGAGGCATCCTCGCCCAACCCCGACACGCACACGGCTCTCACACATCTCGACGTCGACGCCAACGAGCTCGTGCTCGTCTACCGGGCTCGGGGCATGTCGGCCACCGACGCAGAGATGCACGCCGCCGAAGTCCTGCGCAACCGCGACGTCGACCTCGATGCCACCTCGGCCAGCCCGGCGATCGACGAGCACGAGGCCATCGGGACGGGCTTCGGAGCCGCGCTGTCGAGCTTCAGCTTCTTCGCTTCCGGTGCCATCATCCCGGTCCTTCCCTACCTGTTCGGTCTGCGGGGCGTCGCGGCGCTGGTCACGGCGTCTGTCCTGGTCGGACTGGCGCTGCTCATCACGGGCGCCATCGTCGGACTCCTCTCGGGTGCGCCACCACTGAAGAGGGCGCTGCGCCAGATCGCAATCGGCTACGGCGCGGCCGGGGCCACCTACCTGCTCGGACTGCTCTTCGGCACCAGCGTCGCCTGACGTGGACACACACCTCGAGGAGGCGCCAGCCGCGCGTCAGAACAGCACACGGGACGGGGCGTCAGGGATGGGCCCCACGCTCCGTCCCGCGCCGAGTGTGCCTACTGGTAGAGGACGGCCGTGATCTTGGGGTCGGTGATGTTGGTCTTGTCGTACCAGTAGTAGCCGGTGTCGATGACCTTGTCCTGCGTCTGGCCCTTGATGGCCTTCATGGCGGACTTCACGAGCTCCTCGCCGATGCCGATCGGGTTCTGGGTGATGGCGCCTGCTTCGACGCCGCTGTTGATGGCGTCGATCTGGGCCTTGCCGGAGTCGAATCCGACCACCTTGATCCCGGTCTTTCCCAACTCCTGGACTCCCTTGACGACGCCGATGGCGGAGCCCTCATTGGTGCCGTAGATCCCGGCGATGTCGGGGTTCGACTGGATGATCGACTTGGTGATGTCGGCGGACTTGGCCTGGTCGCCGTCGCCGTACTGGGTGGGCAGCATGGTGATGCCGGGGGCGTTCGCCTTCATCCACTCCATGAATCCGTCACGACGGTCGGTGCCCGACTTGCTGGTCTGGTCGTGGGCGACGATGGCGACCGTGCCCTTGCCGCCGAGCATTTCGGACAGGTGCTTGGCGGCCTCGGCAGCCGCCTTCTTGTTGTCGGTGGACGCCGTGGCCACGGGCACCTGGCTGTCGACGCCGGAGTCGAACGCGATGACGGGAATGTTCTGGCTCTTGGCCTGCTGCAGCAGCGACTCGGCCGCCTTGCTGTCGAGGGCGGCGAAGCCGAGGGCGGCCGGCTTCTTGGCCAGGGCGTTGGTCAGCATGGTGATCTGGGCCTCGACCTCCTTCTCCGTCGCAGGTCCCTCGAAGGTGATGGTGGCCCCTTGCTTGGCGGCCTCCTGCTCGGCACCCTTCTTGACTGCCTGCCAGAACTGGTGCTGGAAGCCCTTGGAGACGATGGCGATGTAGGGCTTGTCCCCTGATCCGCCCGTCCCCCCGCTGCTGGCGGTGGATCCGCTGCTGCAGGCTCCGATGCTCAGGGCGAGCACGGAGGCGGCGACGGCGGTGGAAAGTCGTGTCCTACGCATGTGGTGGTGCTCCTTCGATGTGGTGGCTTGAGATGTGGGCGGTTTGTCCATCCCTGTGGGAGGGGATCTGTGAGGCGGGGCTCGGGATGCGGTTGGCCCCGCCTCAGTCGCCCCGGTGGGCGTCAGCCCGTCCGCTTGCGGGCCATGTCTGCATAGACGGCGATGAGAATGACGATGCCGAGGATGACGTTCTGCCACTCCTGCGGGACGGAGACGATCTGGAGACCGTTGTTGAGGACCGAAATGATGAGTGCCCCGATGACGGTCCCGACGATGGTGCCCTTGCCTCCCGAGAGGGACGTCCCGCCGATGACGACAGCGGCGATGGCCTGCAGCTCGTAGCCGGCGCCGGTCGCCGGCTGTGCAGACCCGAGCCGTGCGGAGATCATCACGCCGGCGAGACCGATGAAGAGTCCGGCCAGTGTGTAGATGATGATCTTCCACTTGTGCGTGTTGATTCCCGACAGGGCGGTGGCCTCCTCGTTGCTGCCGATCGAGTAGGTGTAGCGGCCGAGCAGCGTGCGGTTGAGCAGCACGGCCGAGATGATGGCCACCACGGCCAGAACGAGGACGGCGTTGGGGAACTGCACACCGGGGATGAGGTTGCCGGTCGACAGGGTCGTGTAGGACGGGACGTCGCTGAAGTAGATGGGCGCGCTGTGGGACACCACGAGTGCCAGGCCCTGGGCGACGAGCATCATCGCGAGAGTGGCGATGAACGGGGGCAGTCCAAGCTTGGCGATGTTGACCCCGTTGATGAACCCGATGAGGCCCCCGAACAGCACGGTGAGGAGCACGCCGAGCAGCATCGGCAGGTGCATCGTGACGATGAACGTCCCCGACATGACCGCACACAGAGCCATCCCCGTGCCGATCGAGAGGTCGATGCCGCCCGTGATGATGACGAAGGTCGTGCCGAGGGCGAGGAGGCCGATGACGACGGTCGAGAACAGGACGGAGGTGATGTTGCTGAAGGTCGCGAAGTTGGGGCTGGCCGCCGAGAAGAAGATGACGATGGCGATGAGGCTGGCGAAGGCCAGCAGCTGCTGCAGACGGGTTCGGAGGCTCTCCTTCATCCCGCCCGTTGCGGGCGCTCCGGTGGTGGCGGTCGGAGCGGGGCTTCGGGTGGAGGCGGTCATGCGCTTCCTGCTTTCTCGGGGGAGGCCGGTGGTGAGTGCGTGGTGTCCCTGGGGGGTGGTTGCAGGCCGAGCTCGACGGCATCCGCGGGGGACTCGTCGGGGCGCAGCGTCGCGAAGTGCATGACGCTCTCCTGGGTCGCGTCCGCAGCGGAGAGCGTCGCCGTGACGCGACCTTCGCTCATCACCACCACCCGGTGGGACATTCGCAGGACCTCGGGGAGCTCGGAGGAGATCATGATGATCGACTTGCCCGCGTGCGCGAGCTCGTTGAGCAGCCGGTAGATCTCCTCCTTGGCACCGACGTCGATGCCTCTGGTCGGCTCGTCGAAGATGAGGACGTCACAGTCCTTGACGAGCCACTTGGCGATGACGACCTTCTGCTGGTTGCCGCCGGAGAGGTTCTTGACCTCCTGCCTGACCGAGGGGGTCTTGATGCTGAGTGACTGGACGTACGCCTTGGCCTCGGTGCGGATGGCCTTGTCGTTGACGAATCCGCCGCGCGAGAACCGCTCGGAGAGCGAGCTGAGCGCGATGTTCGACGCAACCTGCTGATCGAGCAGCAGCCCCAGGTGCTTGCGGTCCTCCGAGAGGTAACCGATGCGCAGGGCGGCCGCGTCAGCCGGGGCGCTGACCTTGATCGGCTCACCGCGCAGTGCGATCGCCCCCGAGCTGATGGCGTCAGCACCGACCAGGGCCCTCGCCACCTCGGTGCGGCCCGCTCCCATGAGTCCGGCAAAGCCGAGGATCTCGCCCGCGTGCAGCTCGAAGGTGACATCCTTGAGCAGGCTCTTCGTCGACAGCCCGCTCACCGACAGGAGGACCTCCCGGTCGTCGCGCAGGTGTTCCGGCCGGGCGTTGTTGGTGATCTCCCGGCCCACCATCAGCGAGATGATCTCCCGCATGGTCGTGGTCGCCGTCTCGCGGGTGTCGACGTAGCGGCCGTCCCGGATCACGGTGATCCGGTCCGAGATGGACTTCAGCTCGTCAATCCGGTGGGAGATGTAGATGACGCCGGTCTCCGGGGTCCTGAAGCGCCGGATCAGGTCGTGCAGCACCGCGACCTCGGCGTCGTTCAGCGCCGCGGTCGGCTCGTCCATGATGAGCACCTTCGCGTCATGGGACAGGGCCTTGGCGATCTCGACGGTCTGTTGCTTCGCGACCGTCAGTGTTCCCACCAGTGCTCGTGGGTCCAGGGCGAGCTGCAGACGCTCGATGAGCTCCCCCGCGGTACGGTTGAGCGCACGGTCGTTGGTGAAGATGCCCCCGCGCCGCGGTTCCCGGCCGATGTAGATGTTCTGGGCGACCGTCAGGTCGGCCATCAGGTTGAACTCCTGATGGATGATGCTGACGCCGCGCTCCTGGGCCTGCTTGGGGTTGATGGCGACGAATTCCTCACCGTCGAGCACGAACCGGCCGGAGTCCGGGGTGTAGATCCCGGAGAGGAGCTTCATCAACGTCGACTTCCCGGCGCCGTTCTCCCCCACGAGTGCCAGGACCTCGCCATGCCTCAGGGTCAGGTGCATGTCGGAGAGGGCGCGGACGCCGGGGAAGCCTTTGCTGACTCCGTCCACGGCCAGGAGGAGGTGCTTCTCCGTCGCAGGTCCGGGGGTCTCCCCAGGTGTCGTGGTCATGGGCGTTCCTCCCGGGTCGTCGTGACGACTCCCTTGCGCAGCAGCGCGTTTCCGTAGACGCGGGTCTCCCCGGTCTGCACGATGAGAAAGGCGTCCTCGGCGAGGTCGTAGAAGGTGAGCCGGTCGACGAACCGTGTCTCGGCGCTGGTGAGCCGGGCCGCGTCGATCAGCTCACGCTGCACAGGAAGCACCTCGTCGGCGATGGAGGCCATGAGGTCCAGGGCCGGTGCGTCGTCCGGCGGCACGACGCTCCTGATCGCGCCGAGGACCTGCGGTGACGTCAGGCCCGGAAGCCTCACCAGGCGTGAGCCCAGGCGATGGCCGGGGAAGTGCGCGTCGACGATCGCCACGGAGTCGGAGTGCCCCATGTGGTCCAGGTGCAGCAACAGCTCACCGGTGAGGATCGGATGGATCCCTGACAGCACTCGAATCTCCTTTGAAATCGATTGCACCAAGTTAGGCGAGCGGAGGGCCCGCCTCAACGACCCACCCCGTCACGGTTTGGCGACAGTTCCCTCCGCGAGCATGGCCGGCCGCACCCTCAGCCCGCAGGTCCCCACGGCGGACGCAACGCATCCGCTGTCGGCCGTTGGTCGTCACCTGCGCCGGCAGGCGAGGCTCCACCTTCGGGTGTCACCGCCCGCGGGGCACTCACAGGGTCACGTCTCCACACAGGTGGACCTGCACCCCGAGCGCCTCGAAGAGGGCAGCCTTCACCAGGGCCGCCTTGTCGGCGGTGTGCGCGTCGGGTGCGTAGACGACGTTGAGGTGGTTCGCCTTGTGGCGGGCCATGAGCTGGTCACGGCTGACGCCGTGCAGGACGGCGTGCATGATGGGCCACTGCGGCGTCGTCGCGTCAAGGCGCCGCTGGGTCTCCTCCGGTGGGAGCTTGACGACCGTGCCGCGTCCGATGTCGACGTGCAGCCGACCGTCCATGAGGAAGACCCGTGACCAGACGATCTCCCCGGGGCGGGAGACCCCGCTCAACGTCCCGCCGCCGAGAGGGAAGAACATGGGTGGCTGGCGCATGCTGTAGGACTTGTCGTAGCCGCCGTTGTGCGCGGCGGGTACGGAGCCCGAGATCTCCATCACCCAGACGAAGTCGCCGTCAAAAGGGGCACCCCACCGGATGTCGTGCAGGGTGGTGGCCGGGTCAAGCCCCATCGCCGTCCAGATCCGGTTGGTGACGAGCGAGTCGACGGCCACGCCCTCGTCGACCTCGTTGAAGTGCGGGAGGGCGAGCCCGGCATACAGCTCGCGGGCGCCGTCGCGGGAGTGCACCGGCGGCCGCTCGACGTCGTTGAGCAGGCCCTCCGCGAGGTCACTGGCGGGGACGGTGTCCTTGAGGCCCTGCTGGTACTGGATGCCGACCGCGTCGAGGCCGAAGTCGTCCGCGATGCGTAACGCCGCGATGTACATCCGGAACTGGCTGAGCAGCTGTGCGTCGGTCAGCTCGGTTGCCTCCTCGGTGCCGGTGTGGAAGGTCATCCCCGCCCGGTCGAGCCAGTCACGCACCCCCTGCGCCTCGTCCGGCGTGACGGTGGCCATCTCGGCGACCAGGGCGCTCTGGGACAGCCGTTCCTTGTAGATGCCCAGCGGGTTGAGGAGCTCGTCGTCGAAGATGGCGTTGTACATGCCCATGCAGCCCTCGTCGAAGATCCCGATGATCGCCTTGTCGCGCTGGAGCTGGCTGGCGAGCGCACGGCCCAGCTCGACCTCGGGGCCGTCGGGCAGGGTAGGCAGGTCGTGGACATGGCTCAGGTCGTGGTGCAGCTCTCCGGTCTCGAGCCAGGTGGCCAGACCGTCCCGGGCCCACGCGTCGGTGAAGTCCTCGCTCCACAGGACCGAGTGGCGTATGCCGGCCTTGGTCAGGCTCGCCGTGAGGTTGAGCAACCCGACGAGACCGGGGAACTCGCCGCTCCAGTTGGCGACGAGCAGGATCGGCCCGGAGTGGCTGCGCAACCCTGCCAGCACGTGGTGGCTGTATTGCCACACGGCCTCGACGACGATCAGGGGCGCGTCGCCCGGGAGGGTCTTGAACACCTCGATGCCCGCCCGTTGGCTGTCGATGAAACCGTGACCCTTGACGCTGTCCATCGGATGACCCCGACGCACGCTCCAGCCCAAAGTGGTGACGGCCGTCGACAGGTCGGCCTCGAGCCTCTCCTGGGTGGGCCAGCACGTCACGTTGGCTCCAAGACGCAGATCACCGCTGGCCACCGTGTAGACCGTGTGGGCCTCCGCGACGACCGGCGCGGGCAGCGGGGGCAGGACGTAGGCGATCAAGAGTGTTCTCCTTCGGTGGCTGAGCAGGGGCAGGCACGGCGCCTTGCGCTCGGCGGCGTCCTTCTGAATCCGTGCGCGGGCGTGGGGGACGTCCGGCGTCGAGCTGTCGATGCTGAGGTGGTGGCGTGACTGGCCCCCAGGGACTGGCGGGGGATCACCGACTCCGAAGCGAGGAGCTCGTTCGGCCACACGGTGACAGACGCCGAGGTGGCCAGACCCCCGGCGAGGTTGTGCCTCCCCAGCTGGGCGCCCGCAGTGGCCCACAGGGCAGGGCTACTGGGGAGCCGCCGAGTGGCAGTCCGCGAGGATCTTCTCGGCCGTGAGAGCCACCCAGTGGTCCCTACCACTGACGCCGAGCACCTGGACCCAGTCGGACGAGGGCGCGCGCTTGATCGACGTGAGCCCGCCCACCACACGTCCGTATCCGTCTCGAACGAGCGGAGGCGGGGGAGGTCCACCGCGTGATGAGGCATCGCGCTGGTCGCCATGACGCCCAGAGTATAGAAATCGATTTCACTGTCAAGGTGCATGGTGCTCGGGGGTCACCTCAGGACGAGGGTCCGTGGCGGCCCGGAGGTGCCTCGAATGCGTTCCAGCAGGAACTGGGCGGCGTTGGAGCCCATCCGCCTCGCGGGCAGGTCGATGACCGTGGCGCCCTGCGTGTCGAGAAAGGCAAAGGGGGTGTCACCCAGGGCCGCGACGCCGATGGCCCGCACTGACGTCTTGCTCCCACCTGTGTCGAGGTATGCCAGAGCGCCGACGGCCATGAGGTTGTTGGCGATGAAGACGGCGTCAGGTGGCTGCTGCCCGGTCATCAGTGACTCCATGGCCGCGTGTCCGCCGGCGATGCGGTAGTCGCCGTGGCGCAGGTATCGTCGAGCAGACAGGTCGGGATGCCGATCCTGAAAGACCCTGCGCCAGCCGGCCGCCCGCTCCTTCGCCGTGTCGACGTCCTTGGGGCCGGTGATACAGGCCACCCGCTGGTAGCCACTGGCGTAGAGGCCTTCCGTCGCGAGGCACGCAAGGGCTCGGTTGTCGGCCAGCACCGCATCGACGCCGTGTCCTGCAGGAGACCGGTCCACAGCGACGAGGGGGATCCCTCGTCGGGTGACCTCTTCCAGCGCGCTGTGCCGGGATGCCGGCGCGATGATGATTCCGCCCACGTGATCAGCGATGGCGATGTCCAGGTATCGGCGCTCCTTGTCCAGGCGCTCGTCGCTGTTGCAGAGCACGACCGAGTATCCGAACTCCTGCGCGTGATCCTCCACGCCCCGGGCGACGGCTGTGAAGAAGGGGTTCTCGATGTCGGGGATGATCAGGGCGATGACTTCCGAGCTGCGCGTCCGCAGCGACCGGGCCGCCCGGTTGGGGACGTAGTCGAGGTCGGTGGCCGCCTTCCGGACCTTGAGCTCGTTGGTCACGGACACGCCGGTGCCGTTCATCACTCGAGAGACCGTGGCCGGGGACACTCCGGCGCGGGCCGCTACCTCGTAGATGGTCGCCATGACGCCGCGAGCCTACCGCCGGCCCGGGCCCGGGCGACGGACCACGTCACGGCTGACGGCGGATCCTCAGAGCTGGATGCCGCGTGTCAACGCTCCGTCGACGACGAGGTTGGCGCCGCTGACGCGGCTTGCGGCCGGGCTGGCCAGGAACAGGACCGGGCGCGCGATCTCCTCGCACGTGCCCATGTGGCCGGTGGGGTTGAGTTCGACCGCAGCGTTGAACAAGTCGGGGTCGCCTGCTTCTATGCTCGACCAGACGCCGCCCTCGAAGTAGGTGTTCCCGGGAGAGACGGTGTTGGCGCGGATCCCCTTGGCGGCCAACTGCATCGCCAACCCGTGGATGTATCCGACGATCGCGGTCTTGGCCGTCCCGTAGGGACCGGAGGCGAAGTCCGACTCGCGCCCCGAGACGCTGGAGATGGCGATGATCGAGGCGGCGTCGCTTCTCTCGAGGTGCGGCATCGCTGCTCTCACGAGTCGCACGGTGTGCATGAGGTCGACGTTGAGGCTGGCCAGCCAGTTCTCCTCGGTGTCAGGGATCGCCAACGCGCTGACGTTGGCAACGACCACGTCGAGTCCGCCGAGGTCCTGCGCGGAGCGTTCCACCCACGCCTCCAGCGCGGCTGCGTCGCCGACGTCCACGACCGTACCGGTGACGTGCCCCCGGTCGCTCAGCGCCTGCTGCGCTGCGGACGTGTCCTCGGGGTTGCGGGCGCAGAATCCAACCGCTGCTCCCTCGTCCAGGAAGCCAGCCACGATGGCCCGGCCGATGCCGCGCGTCCCCCCGGTGACGAGAACGCGCTTGCCGGTGAGCTGAAGGTCCATGTCGACAGTGGCCTTTCGGTGTGAGGTCCGAGTGGGGAGAAGTCAGAGCCTGCGGGCACGGGCCCGCAGGTCGTCGTGGATGCCGCCGAACGCGTGTGCATCTGGGAGGAGTGCCTTGGCCACCTTGACCACCACGCTGTAGTTGGCGTCCACCACGTTGGCGACGGGGACCTGCGCCACCTGGGAGACCAGCTGGTAGGCGTCGATGGGGTGCAGGCCGTACAGCTGCCCGATCCAGTGGACCATCTCGGCGTTCGCGATCCGCCAGGAGTCCTCCATCGGCCGGCTTGAACCGATGGCCATCCAGTGCGTGTCGTCCTCTATCCGTGGCCATGCGGGCGCTGCGCCCTTGATGAGCTCGACGATGAGGGTGGTGGTCATCGCGCCCTCGACTGCGGTGCCACATGCCTCGCCCTCACCCTGACGGTAGTGGCCATCACCGATCGAGAACAGGGCACCCTCGACGTTCACGCCGAGGAACACGGTGGCCCCGGCCCGCATCTGGGGGGTGTCCATGTTGCCACCAAAGCGTTCCGGGACCAGGGACGAACGGACCTCGTTGCCGGCCGGCGCCACCCCCACGGTTCCCAACATCGGCTCGAGGGGCAGTTCGATGCGGTGATCGCTGTGTCGGGCGGCAAACGCGACGGTGCGACGAGCGCGGTCCAGCTCATAGATCCACGTGGTGTCCGGGAGCGCAGCCTGCAGGCTCACCGTCCGGTCAGTGCTGGTCATGCCCCCGAAGAACGGGATCGCCGCAGACGCCCCCCACTCTCGCGCCGGTTCCAAGGCCACGAGGTGAAGGGCCAGCGTGTCCCCCGGCTGGGCGCCCTCGACGTAGAACGGACCGGTCTGGGGGTTGACGAACCGCAGGTCGACCTTCGCCGCGGACAGGTCGTCCACGCTCTGCAGCGCCCCGCCGAAGGCGTCGTCGGACCACAGGCGGAGAGCTTCGCCAGGTTTGACCCGCAGAGCCGGCGCAGCACCCCCGAAGGTGTACACGTACTGCTCGCGAGTCGGCGTGTATGCCCGTACGTCCATCGCTGAAACCTACCTCAGCCGGGGCGCAGCGTGACCTGCTCAGGACGAAGTTCCGCTACGCGGGTGACGCCCACCAACGCCATCGTGGTCTCGATCTCCCGAGCGAGGATCTGCGTCGCTCGCTGCACGCCCCGCTCGCCACCGGCCATGAGCCCGTAGAGGTACGCCCGCCCGATACCGACCGCGCGCGCACCCAGCGCCACCGCCGCCACGACGTCCCCGCCGCTGAGGACACCCCCATCGAGGTAGACCTCGGCCCGTTCACCGACTGCGTCGACGACCTCGGGCAGGCGTTCGAGCGGGGTAGGTGCACGGTCGAGCTGACGGCCGCCGTGATTGGACACGATCACGGCATCCGCCCCGGCATCGACCACGGCGCGGGCATCAGTGGCTGTCTGAATTCCCTTCACGACGAGGGGACCGGCCCAGACCTCGCGCAGCCACACGAGATCCGCCATCGTGAGCGCAGGGTCGAAGATCGTGGCGGCCAGCTCGGCGACCGTTCCATCGAACCGGTTGAGGGACGCGAACTCCAGCACGTCGGTGGTCAGCAGGTCGAACCACCACCTCGGGTGAGTGGCGCCCTCGGCGAAGGTACTCAGGGTCAGCGAAGGGGGAAGGGTCAAGCCGTTGCGGACGTCGCGTCGCCGTATCCCTGCCACGGGGGTGTCCACGGTGAGGATGAGGGCCTCGTATCCCGCCGCCTCGGCGCGCTGGACGAGGTCGAGGCTGGCTGACCGGTCCCGCCACAGGTAGAGCTGGAACCACCGCCGACACTCTGGCGCCGCCTCTGCCAGCTGCTCGATGGAGGTCGTCCCCATCGTCGACAAGGCGTACGGGATCCCGGCGTGCTCCGCGACCCGCGCCACGGCCGACTCCCCCTCCGTGTGCATCATCCGGGTGAACCCGGTCGGGCAGAATATCAGCGGCAGCGACGCGTGGCGGCCCAGGATGGTGGTGGACAGGTCGATCGAGGACACGTCCTGCAGCACCCGGGGCTGGAACTCCACCCGAGCGAACGCGGCCCGCGAGCGGAGCAGGCTGATCTCCTCACCCGCGCCGCCGTCGGTGTAGTCGAACACTGCTCGCGGCGCCCGCCTCCTGGCCGCCAGACGCAGATCCGACACCGAGGCCGCGCCCGCGAGGCGTCGCTCGGTCGGGTCGATCGACCAGGACACCGCCCGCGGTCGTAGCATCGGCTGCAGGTCGGACCACCTCGGCCGATGTCGGCTGCTCACCCCAGTGTTTCTACACGACCGAGGGCGCACGTGGGTGCTTCAATCCCCTGTGCGTTCGATCCGTGGACCTTTGTGCGTCAAACGTGTCCTCGGTTTGTCGTATTCCGCTCGCCGCCGGGCCCTCATCGCAGGAGGATGACCATCAACGGCTTCCGGGTCTCCCCAGACGAAAGGAATCATCATGGCTTTCTCAGGTCCTGCGGGCCCGCCCGACGACGACCATGCAGGTGTCCCACAGCAGCAGACAGGCCCGGGGGTGCCGGGGCCCCAGCAGCCCCCGGTAGCGCCGCCCGCCCACGGTCAGCAGCATCCGGCATACGGTCAACTGCCTGGGCATGATCAGCAGCCTCCTCCCTACGGGCCGGCGTACCCCGTCTCCTACGCTGCCCCGTCCGGGGTGATGACCGCCTCGGACGAACGCACCTGGGGGACGCTGTCCCACGTGGCCCCCTTTGTCGGCGGCATTGTCGGCCTGCCGTTCCTGGGGGCGCTGGTGGTCTTCCTGATCTACAAGGACCGGTCGGTGTTCGTGCGCCGCCACGCGCTCGAGTCCCTGAACTTCCAGCTGACCCTGCTCATCGGGTATGTCATCTCGGCCGTGCTCATGCTCGTCCTCATCGGCTTCGTCACCGCGGCGGCTCTTGCCCTGGCGTCGATCGTCCTGCAGATCCTCGGCGCAGTCGCGGCAAGCCGCGGCGAGGACTACCGATACCCGCTGACCATTCGGTTCGTTCACTGATCGGCCGCGGGCCGGATCCGGGTTCTTCGGAGAGGACTCCGCCGCCGGGCCCGCTGCCAGTCACCGGGCGGGCGTCACGGTGGCCTCGTAGGTGAGGATCTCGGTGCCATTGCCCTCGTCGCCGTTGTCGGGCGCGACGCGCATGGTCAGGTGGTGGCCGTCGGCGGCCATCTTGAAGGGGTTGCGAGTGGCGACGTGGCCGGCGGTGGACCACTGTTGGAAGGGGACGTCGTGCAGGACCTTCTGCTTGGTGATGTCGATCAGGGCGATGCCGCCCAGCTCGTACGTCCCGGCCGCGCCGCCGGCTGCCGGAGTCTGGGGCAGGTTCGTGATGCCTGCGCAGAGCATCTTTGAGGTGGCCGCGTACTGGCAGTCCTGGTAGTCGACGAAGAAGTTCGGGTTCTCCCAGGTCCTGAGCTGCTCACCGCGCAGGTTCCACTCGGCGAATCGGCGCGAGCCCCAGGTGTTGCCGACGAGGTGGCCGGTCTGGGTGTCCATGACGATGCCACCGAAGTGGTCGGGGACCTCGAACTGTTTGGAGACCTCCAGTGTGGTGGCGTCGACGCGGTAGATGATGGCGCTGGAGTTGGGCCGGTACTCCGCGACGGGGACCCAGATGTTGGTGCCGTCGAAGTCGATGCCGCCCGGGTGGTATACATCGCCCTCTCCGAGGGCGATGTCCTTCTGGAGATTGCCGGCGCCATCCATCACGAACAGGTGTCCCTTGCCCTTGCCCGGGGTGCGGTCGTAGCGACCCTGCTGGGTCGGGTACTTCACGGTCGGCTCGAGGATCTGGACCGCGGACAGGAAGATGTGGTCTGCGGTGAAGGCGATGCCCTCGGTGTGGAAGGTGGGGAAGGTGAGCTTCAGCTTGCTCGTGAGCTGCCAGTTGGTGTTGCGGTCCACACGACTGAAGTGTTGGACGAGGGTGCTGTCTCCGAGGTGGTGGTCGTCGGTCCCGCGGTCGACGGTCTGGTGGTCCGCTGTCGTGGTGTCGCTGGCGATCGCCTGGGTGGTCACGATCTCTCCTGGGCCGTTGTGGTCGCCGTTGCCTGAGGCGTGGGCGGTGGTGGCGCCTATGGCCAGCGCGGCGATGGCGGCTGCCAACCCGCCGCGGGTGCGAATTGTCTTCATCGAGGCCTCTCATCGGTGCTGTCCTCACTGACGCGATGGAAGTTACGTAGGGCGGGTGAACGTCCGGCATCGTTGACACGCCAACGACCTGAACATCTGCGTCCATCCGTCGCGGGGCGTCAGAGGGAGTCCACGCACGCGCGGTCGGGTTCGAGCCGGACGTCGCACCTGCCGACGGCGTGGGCGCCATTCATGCGCCATCAGGCCGGCGTGGAGCCCCGTCGTCGCAGCGTTCGGGAGTGCCTCGTGCCGGCAGGCGTGACGCTGATGATCGGCATCCGCGAGGGGCCGAGCTGGTCCGTGACCCGACGGATTCAGCCCGGATCGGAGTGCTTGGAGGCCGTGCGCCCCGGATCGTTGGCGCCTGCTCGTCGTGCTCACGTGGGCCGTGCTCATCCGAGTTCAGGTCGTGCTCGTTTGCCTGCATGGGTGCTGGCACGTCTCCCGGGGCCGCATCGGGTGCCACGGATTATCCCCGCGTCCTGAGCGGGTGGCGATGTTCAATACGGCCTCTGCCCGCTGCCATTTCCCTCGTGCCTCGTGGCGCCGGGGTCCCTTGCCTTGTGCGGCTTGGACCAGATGTCCATTCCGTGTGGCTCAGCCATCCCTCGAACACTGCATATCAGGGTGTTGGGATGGGGCCTCTGCGCGTTCGTGCGCGAGAGCACGCCCTGGCTCACCCGGTGGGATGCGGTCCTGATCTGGGTGGGTGCGGCCGCTGTGGTCTCCGCAGCATGGCTACTTGAAGGCCCTGAGCTGGCAACGTTCGATGGCGAAGGTTTTGGAAGGTCCGACCATGGCGAAAGGACGAGGTCCTACTGGTGACAGAAATCAACCACGTCGGCCTTACTTACGTCGTCACCCGTGTGGACTGGCCGAGGCGATCTCGGCCAGCACGTCGCGGCGCCCGCCAGAGGCGAGGCCAGCCGCTTGGCGACGGTGACGACGTGATCGGCGCCGACTTGGGGCACCTCCCGTTTGCGGGGGAGAGGTCTCCGCTGAAGACCCTGCGACGGGCGCCACCGGGGACAACCGCTTGGACCAGGGCGCGCACCCGTCGGGTCGAGCACGCGGACACCCGTGACGGCACGCTGGCCTACGTCGCGGTCGATGACGTGCACCGCGCTCGCGTGATCGGCACGACCGCGCCCAAGAGCGGGATCGAGCCCTTCGCCGACTTGGTCACCGCGGTGATGACCACCGCGCAGTACGCCTCTGCGCGGTGGGTGCTCTGGGTCGTGGACAAGGGCGTCCGCGTCACGGACAACGGGGAGCACTCCATCGAACGGATGGGTCCCAGTCGCAGCTTGCGACAAGAATTCGCATTCCCGTACGTCACACGAACCGTGCTGGGCTGGAGTCGTTGACGAGCAACTCCGGCTTGTGTCGGACACTGCGCCTCCTGCCTTCGACGCCCTCATCGAGGCCGTCGAGGATCAGCTCGAGGATCGAGGTGGTCATCGCCTCAACCGGTTGACGGACGGTGGTCAGGGATGGGTGGGCGAGGAAGGTGACCCCGACGCCGTCGAAACCGATAACGCGGAAGTCCTCGGGTACGCGCAATCCCCGAGACTGGAGCGCATTCATGCAGCCCAATCCGATGACATCGGCCGCTGCAACGATCGTCGCCGAACGCGTCTCCTCCTCCAGCAGCTGCATCGCCGCACGCTGCCCCCACTCAGCGCTGAAGGGTCCGAGCATGCGACGACTGTGGGGAAAGGCCTTGGTGAAACCGTCGAGCCGTTCATGCGCTGAGGACGAGACTGGAGCGGCTCCCACGTAGATCACGGGCTGTCTTGCAAGATCGACGTGGTCGTGGATGTGTGTGCTGACGAGCTTCATCCCATGACGGTTGTCGCAACCCACGAAGTGCGTATCCATGGATGGGACGCGACAGTCGAACTGGATGGTCACCACGGATTCCGACGCCAACCTGATGTTGTCGGCGCTGCCCTCCTCATGAGAGGGAATGATCACCAGACCGTCGACCTGGCGCCCGATGAAAGACTGGACCCCACGCCTTTCACGGTCCAGGTCGGAGTCGGCGCTGTAGGTGAAGACGTCAATGCTGGACGGTCCGAACGACCGGCCGACGTGCTGAGCCAGGGATGAGAAGAACGGGTTGTCGAGGTCGGGCACGATCAGGCCTACCGACGACGTCCGTTTCCGCCTCAGGGCGCGGCCCAGCAGGTTGACCCGGTAACCCAAGGCGTTCGCCGCCAGCAGGACCCGCTCACGAAGTTCCGGTGACATCGGCCGTTCGCCGCTGAGGGCGCGGGACACCGTTGCCGTGGACACTCCTGCGTGAGCCGCCACGTCGTGCATCGTGGCGGGTCGCGGCCGGCTGCCCGACAAGAGAACTCCGTTCTGGCGGTGCGTCTTTCACGGTTGGACGTTACTGAATCGAGATGTTCCCAGGACGCTCGCCGCGCTATCGTAGCCGTTTCGGTAATCCTTTGCCCACGTCATCCCCTCTGGAGGAAGAAACCCATGGAGCCTTCGAGCGTTCGACGTTTCCGCCCCGCGATGGGGATGGCCTTGGCAGCGGGTCTGGCCCTGACGGCGTGCAGCACCGGCAACGAGACCCCGCCGGCCGCCTCGGCTGGCGGGACGGCGGTGGCCGGCGCCGCCAAGTGCGCCCTCGGGATGACCCAGATCAACCAGACCGCGATCTTCTTCACGCAGATGAACGAGGGCGCCACCCAGGCGGCCCAGGACGCGGGTTGCACGCTGACGATCTCGAATGCCAACAACGATTCGGCCCGCCAGAACAGCGACATCGAATCCCTTGTCTCCCAGGGTGTCACCGGCCTCATCGTCGTCGCGATCGACGTCAACGGGGTGCTACCGGCCGTCAAGGCCGCACGCGACAAGGGCATCAAGGTTGTCGCCATCGACGCCAAGCTCGCGGACGGGAGCGTCGATACCTTCGTCGGTGTCGACAACGCGAAGGCGGGTGAGCAGATCGCCACCTGGGCCGTTGACAAGGGAATCGCGAAGGGCAAGAGCTACGGCGTCGTCGACGCCAAGAACTCCTTCATCCAGAACCAGCGTGAGGACGGCTTCCGCAAGTCGATCGACGCGGGGGGAGCGAAGTACACCCAGAGTGTGAGCGGCGACAACGTGCAGGAGAAGGCCGCGACCGCCGCGCAGAACCTGGTGACCGCCCAACCGAACCTCGACCTCGTCTACGCCACGGGCGAGCCCGCCACCGTCGGAACGGCCGCAGCCTTGAAGGGCAACACCACCACCAAGATCATCGGCTGGGACCTGACCAAGGAGGTCATCGGCGCAGTCGACTCCGGTCTCGCTGTGGCGGTGGTGCAACAGGACCCCAAGCAGGAGGGTGTGAAAGCGGTCGCCGAGCTCAAGAGCCTCATCGGCGGTGGTGCTGCGAAGGGCTTCATCGACGTGCCGATCACGATCGTGACCAAGGACAACGTCGACAAGTACCGCACGATCTTTCCCTGACCGACGAAGCGAGGTAGGCCATGGGATACCCGGATAGCGTCACGGACCGATCGTCTCCCCCCGAACACCGGGTGGAGATGATCGACATCCGGAAACGGTTCGGCGCCCTGGACGTGCTGAAGGGAGTCAATCTGCGCATCGCGCCGGGCGAGGTCATCGGACTCGTCGGGGACAACGGAGCCGGAAAGTCCACCCTGATGAAAATGCTCGCCGGCGCTATGACACCTGACTCCGGGCAGATTCGGATCGACGGGGAGGAGCTGACCGGCTCCGGCCCCCGCGCGGCCCGCTCTCACGGGATCGAGATGGTCTACCAGGACCTGGCGCTGTGCAACGACCTGGACGTGGCTGCGAATCTCTACCTGGGACGTGAGCCCTATCACCGGATCACCCGGCGGTTGGACCATGCGGCCATGCACAGGCAGGGGGCTGCGGACCTCAAACGCCTGCACATCCGGGTGACCAAGATGCACCAGGACGTCGGCACCCTTTCGGGCGGTCAACGGCAGGCTGTCGCGATTGCCCGCGCGGTCGCCTTCGACCCCAAGGTCCTGGTCCTGGACGAGCCCACGGCGGCGCTGGCCGCCAAGGAGGTGGAGACCGTCCTGCAGCTGATCAGAGATGTGTCGTCGCGTGGGGTCAGCGTCGTGCTGATCACCCACCGGCTGCAGGATCTCTTTGGGGTCGCGGACCGGTTCGTCGTGCTCTACGAAGGGGTGGTCTGGCGCGAGATGCGACCGGCGGAGACCAACTTGTCCGAACTGGTGAACTCGATGATGGGGAAGTAGATGGCAGCAGGCGAAACCGTGCCCCCGCCGCTCGCCCGGAGCCGCTCCGCCCGAGGCGCCCGATCGGAGTTCGTCGCCCGGCACTTCGGGGTGTTGTCGATCCTCCTTGTGTTCGTGGTGCTGTTCGTCTTCTTCAGCCTGCGAGCCGACGCCTTTCTGACAGCGGGGAACCTCGTCAACGTCAGCCGGCAGATTGCTCCGACCATCATCGTGGCGACGGCGATGACATTCGTCATCACGACTGGAGCCATCGATCTCAGTGTCGGCTCCATCGTCGGTCTCACGGCGGCCACCCTCGGGCTGCTCGCCAAGACCGGGAACCCGGTCCTGGCACTGTCGGTCACGCTCGCCATCGGCGCGCTGATCGGGATCGCCAACGGGCTCCTCACGGCATACGGGAGGCTGCAGTCGTTCATCGTGACCCTGGCCGCCTTGACGGCGGTGCGGGGGGTGGCCCTGCTCATCACGCAGGGGTACAGCACCCCGATCGACTCAACCTTCCTGCTGCCCCTGGGCCAGGGCAAGTTCTTGGGGCTCTACACGCCGACCTGGATGGCCATCGCGTCGGTGGCGGGCTCGTGGTACCTGTTCACCCAGACGCGTTTTGGCCGCTACGTCGTCGCCGTCGGCTCGAACGCGGAGTCGCTGCGCCGCTCGGGTGTCGACATCCGCAAGATCCAGCTGTGGGCCCTGACGATGACCGGGCTCTTCGCGGCGGTGGCCGGTGTCGCGACCGCCACGCGGCTCGCGAGCGGATCGTCGAACTCGGGGACGGCCTTCGAGCTGGAGGTGATCACCGCCGTCGTCCTCGGCGGCACCAGCCTCATGGGTGGACGTGGGTCCATCATCGGATCCGCCATCGGCGCGATGACCCTGGGGATCATCTCGAACGGTCTGGTCCTCCTGCACGTCGATGTCTACTGGGTCCCCATCGTCCAAGGAGCCATCCTCGTCGTGGCGATCTTCCTCAACAGCAAACTCTTCTCGCGGATAGGTGGATCTGGCACGTGAGCGACGTCATGACCGTGCTCGGGACGATCGACAGCGCTGATCTCGGTGTCACTCTCCCGCACGAACACATCCTCAACGACGTCACCTCGTGGTGGCAGCGCACGACGTCCGTTGGGCTCGACCCGGACGAGTTCGCCACCAGCCCGGTCACCATGGGCCTGCTCTGGGACCTGAAACACGATCCATTCGGCAACCGGGACAACTGTGCCCTCGACGACGTGGCCACCGCGACCGAGGAGGTGGCCCGGTTCGCTGCGCTGGGCGGGGGGACCATCATCGATCCCACCGGGCTCGGGGTCGGCCGCGACCTGACGGGCCTGCAGGTGGTGAGTCGCGCGACGGGCGTCAACATCGTTGCCGGGACGGGGTTCTATCTCGAGGCGGCCCAGCCCGACGTCATTGCCGATCTTGACGCGGCCCAGATGGCGGAGCTGATCATGGATGACCTCCGGGAGGGGGTGAACGGGGTCAGGCCGGGCATCATCGGCGAGATCGGCGTGGGCCAGGACTTCAGCCCCGCAGAGCGCACCAGCCTCGCGGCTGCCTGCATGGCACAACGGGAGACGTTGCTCCCCATCCAGATCCACCTCCCAGCATGGTTTCGGCTCGGCGACGAGGTGCTCGACTTCGTCGAGGCGCACTCCGTGGATCCGGCGCACGTGGTGCTGTGTCACATGGGGCCCTCGGGACCCGACCCGGACTACCAGCTCCGCCTGCTGCGCAGGGGGGCCTGGGTGCAGTACGACATGGTCGGGGCTGAGATGTTCTACGCCGACCAGGGCGTCCAGTGCCCCTCGGACGAGGACAACGCCCGACATCTCGCCGGCCTGGTCGAAGCCGGCTTCGCGGACCGTCTGCTGATCTCGTCAGACATCTTCCTGAAGAGCCTGCTGAGACGAAACGGCGGCCCCGGCTACGGGCACGTCCTGCAGTACTTCGTTCCACGACTCCATCGGCACGGCCTCGACGACGACACCATCGAGCAGCTCATGGTCCGCAACCCCAGAGCCGTATTCGACAACACGAAGGAGGCCTGATGTCGCGCATCCTGCTGGCCGGGGAGTCGTGGATATCCCAGGCAACCCACTTCAAGGGATTCGACAGCTTCACCAGCGTCACGTTCCACTCGGGAGCCGACGCCTTCATCGCCTCAGCCAAGCGACAGGGTCTTGACGTCGAGCAGCTGTATGCCCACGACGTGCCCACGAAGTTCCCCCGCACCGTGGAGGCGATGAACGAGTTCGACGTCATCATCCTCTCCGACATCGGGGCCAACTCGTTCGTCCTCCCGCCGGAGACCTGGTTGGGGGGCAGGCCCTCCGACAACCCCCTCATCAACTTGTGCGAGTGGGTCCGGTCAGGGGGAGGACTCATGATGGCCGGCGGCTACCTGAGCTTCCAGGGCTTTCAGGCGCGAGCAAATTTTGCTCGCAGCCCCCTCGCCGACGTGCTCCCGGTATCGATGCTCGACTGCGACGACCGGGTGGAGGCGCCGCAAGGAGCCCGGCCAGTGGTGGCCCTTCCCGGCCACGAGATCGGCGCGGCGTGGTCAGGGAACGCTCCCGACCTCCTTGGCTACAACAAGGTTGAGGCCAAGGCCGGCGCGCAGGTGGTGGCTACCGTCGGCGGCGACGTCCTCATCGCCACCTCTGAGGTCGGGGAGGGCCGTTCCCTGGTCTGGACCTCGGACATCGGCCCGCACTGGTGTCCGGAGGAGTTCCTGGCCTGGTCCGGCTTCGACGGTGTTGTCGCGGCGATGCTCCGGTGGCTCGGCGCGGGGCGGTAGCGCGACATGGCGCCCGAGAACCACCCCATCCCCATCATCCTCGACTGCGACCCCGGCCACGACGACGCCATCGCGATCCTCCTCGCCGTCCAGTCGCCGCTCATCGACCTTCGGGCGATCACGACGACATTCGGCAACTGCTCGGTTGCCGACGCCACTCGCAACGCCCTGCGGGTTCTCGCGCTGGCCGGGGCCGGGCGGGTGCCGGTCGCCATCGGCGCCGCTGGGCCCCTCACGGGAGTGACCGAGCTCGGGAACTACGTCCACGGGGCCAGCGGTCTCGACGGCCCCACGATGCCGGAACCGGTGTCGGCCCCCGTAGAGCGCTCAGCGACGGAACTGATGCTCGAGGTGATCTCGTCCAGCGAGCGGCCCATCACCCTGGTCGCCACCGGTCCCATCACCAACGTCGCCGCCCTCATCCGCGAGCATCCTGAGGTGGTGCCCACAGTCCGGGAAGTGATCTTCATGGGCGGCTCGACCGAGCGTGGCAACCACACCCCTGCTGCCGAGTTCAACACCTACGCCGACCCCGAGGCCCTCGACATCGTCCTGAGGTCCGGCATCCCGATCAGGATGGTGGGGCTCAACCTCACCCACCAAGCCCTCGCCACCCCGGCGATCGTGGAACGCATGCAGGCGATGTCGCACGTCGTCGGCCACACGGCGGCCGAGTGGATGGGTTTCTTCGGGTCGTCCTACCGAAATGTCTGGGAGTTCGACTCACCGCCGGTGCACGATCCCTGCACGATCGCCGCCCTGATCAGACCGGAGCTGGTCCGCTGGCGGGAGTGCTTCGTCGCCGTGGAAACAAGGGGCGAGTGGACCCGGGGCGCCACCGTCGTCGACCTGTTCAACAGGTACGGCCGACCCGCGAACGCCCGGGTGGCCATCGAGCTCGACGCCGCGGGCTACTGGGACCTCGTCCTGGACGCGATCGACGCGCTGGGCGCCGCCACCACCGGGTCATCGACGAGACACCTCGGTGAGCACCGAAGGGACGGACCGTGACACCTCCTGGCTCGGGCGGCCCGATGACCTGATCCCCTGGATGGTGGGACGACGACGCCACCTCCACGCCGAGCCCGAGGTCGGCATCAACCGCCCGGACACTCAAGTGTTCTTGGAGGCGGAGCTCACGGCCCTTGCGCCCGAGGTCCACCCCGCAGCGGGCCTGACCGTGCGCCTCGCGGGCTACGGTGGCAGGGGATCGACCCGAGCATCGCGGTGTGTGCGTCATGCCCGCTCGCGTGCACGGCCCTGACCGTTGGGGGCGGAATTCGAAGTTGTTCTCCTCCTGAATCGCTAGGGCGTCAATGTCGGCGCGGATGGCAAGCACCTCGCCGGCGCGCCCGGCGTGAAGGCGCGCCATGAGACTCAGCGCCGTGGGCCGGGTGACGTCAAGGCCAGACCGCGACTCCAAAGTCTTCCGCTCGAACCGCGCCGTGTCCTGATCGTAGAGGGACAGCTCCCGGGTCCTGATGTCAGTGGCGCCGCCCGTCAGCCGTCATCATTGCTCATCTCCGAGCGGGGACCACGCAAGGAGGCGCAGAGCAGTGGCCAGCACGGACGCGCCGCGGGCGCAGTCATCCGGGGTGCTGTACTCCGCAGGACTGTGCGACCTGCCGTCGACGCTTGGCACGAACAGCATCGCTGCCGCGACGCGGGTGCCCATCGTCTGGCTGTCGTGCCCCGCGCCGCTGGGAAGGTCGCGCCAGCTCGCCCCGCACACGTCAGCGGCCTGCTGAAGCACCGCGCGCAGGCCGGCATCGAGGTCGTGCGGCGGCGTCTCCTTGAGCAGCCGGACGCCGACCTCGACCCCTCGGTCCGCGGCAACGGCCTCGCACTGCACACGCATTGCTGTCACCATCCGGTCGAGGACCCCCGATTCCGGATGGCGCACGTCGATGGTGAACTCGACCCGGCCCGGCACGATGTTCGTACCACCCGGATAGACCCGCAACACCCCTGTCGTCGCGACCGCTGGGTGCCCCTCGTCGAGCGCCACGCCTTCGACGGCAGTGACCATTCGCGCCGCAGCCTGCAGCGCGTCCCGGCGGTTGGTCATCGCCGTTGCGCCAGCATGATCGGTACGTCCTTCGACAACCACCTCGAGCCAGACGAACCCGGTGATGACGTCGACCACGCCGATGTCGAGCCCCGAGTCGACGAGCGTGCGGCCCTGCTCAATGTGCAGCTCGAGGAAGGCGTCGAAGTCCTCGCGTCGGGCCTCACCGAAGCGGGCGGGGTCCAGGCCGACCGAGCGGGCGGCGTCGGCCAGCGTGACACCGTCGAGGTCCACCAAGTGCTCTGGCTCGTCCTGCCCGACGAGTCCCAGGATGGACCGCGTGCCGAAGTAGTTCGAGTGAAAGCGGCTGCTCTCCTCCTCGCACAGCGAGACCACCTCGACCGTGCGCCGTGGCGCGCCACCGGCGGCCGCGCACGCCTCGACAGCGACGATCGCGGACAGGACGCCGAGCGCCCCGTCGTACGCGCCGCCGTGCACGACGGTGTCAATGTGGGACCCGGTGATCAGGATAGGTTCCAGGTCGTCGCCGGGGAGACGGCCAAACACGTTGCCGACGGCGTCCTCGCGCACACTCAGGCCAGCGTCCCCCATCATGGCGGCCACCGTGTCCTGGGCCTCGCGCCACGCCGGGGAGTACAACGGACGAATGATCCCCCCGCCCGGCTGGGCCCCCACGCGCGCCAGCTGTTCGACGAGCATGGTCAGCCTCGGCTCGTCGACGCGGACCGGAAGCGCCGGCCCGCCGCTCATCGAGCCCCTCCACGCGCCGGCTCGAGGCTGGGGGTGTCAGGGGCGGACGACGCTCGCACACCCTTCGTGAACGCCGAGACGACCGCGAGCGCGAGCACGTTTGCCACAAGGGCGACGATGCCCACGTTGAGGGTCGCGGCCCATTCGGGCAGGAACGGCATGAGGCTCCCGACGGAGCGCTTGGCGACAATGACATAGCTCACGACCGCGACGCCGACGACCATCCCCGCAGCGGCGCCCCAAGCCGTGACCGGGTTACGTGGCAGCAGGCTCGCGATCAGCGCCGGGAACAGCTGGGTGACGAAGGCATAGCCCAGCAGCAGCAGGGCGACGATGGTGTTTCCGCCGCCGAAGGTGAGCAGCAGCGTGAGCGCCGCCAGCACCGGCACAAACAACTGCGCCAACCGCAGGACGTTCTTCGGCGACGTCCCGGGTCGTAGCTCGGCGTACACATTCTTGGCCAGCATCGTCGCGGAGGTGGTAAGCAGCATCGAGCCCGGAACCAGTGCCGTCAGCATCCCGGTCACGCCGATCAGGCCCACGAACCACGGCTCGAACGCGTCCCGCGACAACCGCAGCAGCACGAGGTCGGAGTCGGTGCCCTTGAGCCCCGGGACCTTCAGCACAGCGGCGAAACCGACGAAGAAGATGAAGAGCAGCACCAGCTGGTAGAGCGGGAAGATCACCGCGTTGCGTCGCAGCGCCCGCTCGTGTTTCGCCGAGAAGGTCGCTCCGAAGAAGTGCGGCCACATGTAGAAGCCGAGCGAGGTCAACAGCACGGTGCTGATGAACCAGGACACGCCGAGTGCAGGGGTGTGCAGGGTGAGGAACTGAGGGTCCATCTGCTGCACGGAGCGGAACATGGGGGTGATGCCCCCGTAGTAGTGCCAGGGGAGGTAGATGCCCAGGAAGACCGCGACGGCGAGGATGAGGATGTCCTTGAGGACGGCGGTCCAGGCGGCCCCGTGGATCCCGGAGACCATGACGTACGACGTCAGGACAGCCGTGCCGATGTAGATGGCTGCGGTCTGCGACACCGCGCCGTAGGACGTCTCCGCGACGATGATTGACATGCCCTTCAGCTGCAGGATGAGGTAGGGGATCATGGCGAGCACCCCGATGAGGGAGACCAAGATGCCGAGATTACGGCTGCCGTATTTGCGCGCGAAGAAGTCTGCCTGCGAGACCAGTCGTTCGCGCTTGGCGTAGCGCCACACCGCTGGCAGCAACCAGTAGGACATCACGTAGGCGAGGCAGCCGTAGGCCAGGATGTAGAGTGCGGGGCCGCCGTTCGCGTACGAGAAGCCGCTGCCACCAAGGAAGGTGAAGGTGGTGTAGATCTCACCGGCCAGCAGCAGGAAGACGAAGACCACCCCGAAGGAGCGCCCGCCGACCGACCACTCCTCGAGGTTCATCTCGCGACCGTGCCGGGCGCGAAGGCCCAGCGCCAGCGCAATGATCAGGCCCGCGCCGAGGACGATGAGGGCGGTGTTCATCGGGGAGACACCTCGTCGTTCCGCGGCTGCGACCCACGGTTCGCGGGGTCGAGCGCGTAGATGATGGCCATGATCGCGCTGCTCGCGACGACCCACAGCACGATCCATGCCATCAGGAACGGCAGACCGAGCACGAAGGGCTCGGACCGGTTCGCGAAGCCCGCACCACCAAGGATGCCCAAGAAGGGCAGGCTGGCGAGTGCGACCCGCAAGGCGCGAGTGCGGTCCGGCGCCGCAGGGTTCACCGGGGTGGCAGCACGATCCACGTCATCAGTCATCGAAACCCCCATTGCTCAAGCCGGTGTTGAACGTGTTCCACGTCATCATTCCCCCCTCGCACGCCGTGTCAAGCCGAGGTCCGCAGTTGAGCGATCTTCACCGGTCATGCGCATCCATCTGAGTAGACCCGGCCAGCGACGGGCACAGCAAGGTTCTGGCCCTGTAGGTCACCTCCAGCGGACGGTGCCGGCTGATTGAGTTCTCCCTGTGACCGAAGCGCCCGGACCCTGTCCGAGTGGCCCTGTCCACCCCACGAATACGCCTCGCAGAGAGCGAGCACGCTGCTTCGCGCTTCCTGCAGGAGGATTCAGCAGACCCGGTACGTGGGTGGGCTTCCGCTGGCGACGTCAGCGGCATGAGCGAGCGTTCTCCCTCGGTCTGCCAAGAACTGCGCGCGACCGGCCGACCTGCACAGCCTCGAGGTGGGCAGTACTTTCATGGGGCGACGGATC
>NZ_JBKJPP010000064.1:0-15720 GCF_046595215.1 Lapillicoccus sp.
CTCCACCAGCACGCCCCGGCGCTCGGCCCGGTGGCCCCCCACGTCGAGCATGAGGCGGCTGCGCTCACCGGTGGCCGTCTGGACCGCGAGCCGGGTGAGCTCCTGCAGGGCCTCGAGGACCTTTCCCTGGCCGCCGACAAGCCGGCGGGGAACCTTCCCCTCCTCGGAGTCGACGATGGACACCGCGGCGCGGTCGCCGTCGATGTCGACCTCGATGTCCCCGTCGAGGTCGACGATGTCGAGCAGCGTCTCGAGGAAGTCGGCGGCCACCTCGCCCTCGCGCTCGAGCTGGGAAGCCCTCGTGCCCTTGACGACACGGGACGCGCCCTCAGGCTCGGTGGCGTCGCCCTCACTGCCCGCCATGTCGGCCTGATCGGTGTCATCGGCGGCCACGCCGGTGGACTGCGTGAGGGGCTCGGAGTCAGCCGCCTCGACCGGGCCGGGCCCGCTCGTGCCCGCCTCAGCCTGCGTCCCGAGGTCCTGGTCATCGACGCGGGCGGCAGGGACATCATGGTCGGGCTGGGTCTGAGGCTGGTCCGGCTCGACATCCACGTGGCTCGTCGTGCGTTCGCTCATCTGGTGCTCCTGGGTACGTCGGGAGGGCTCTCCCGGTCACTTCATCGGTCAGTGGGTGGTGCAACGCTGAAGGTCAGCGGCGTGCTGGCGCCGTCCGGTGCAACAGAGCCTCAGGTGGTGCCGGGCCTGTCCCGGGACGCGTCGTCGCCCGGCCCCACAGCAGTCGAGCCACCGTTGACCCCGGGCTTCTTCGGGCGCTTGTTCCGCTTCGGCTGCTGGCGCTGTCCGCCGGTCTTCGGCGCCTCCACCACCGCGGCGTCCTGGGGAGTGCTCTCGAGCCCGGGCAGGCTGAACTTCTTGATCGTGATGCCCTTGCGCTCCTGCCGCTGGTGCAGGTCCCGCTCGGCGGCGGACCCCGGAGCAGGCAGACGCCGGATGACATAGAACTGTTGGCCCATGGACCACAGGTTGGTGGTCAACCAGTAGAGCAGCACTCCGATGGGGAAGTTGATGCCGGAGAAGGCGAAGAAGATCGGCATCAGGTAGAGGATGATCTTCTGCTGCTTCATGAACGGGTTGTCCAGCGCCGAGTCCGGCATGTTCTTGCGCATCAGCTGGCGCTGGGTGGTGAACGTCGTCGCCGACATGAGGATGATGAGCACCGCGGTGAGGATCTGGGTGCTGAGGTTGGGTGCGTTGAGGAAGTGGCTTGACAACGGCGCGCCGAAGAGCGAGGACTGCTCGATGTTTGCGGCGACGGCCTTGGTGATCGGCCCGACCTCGGGGTGATCACCGTTCGCGATGTGCGGCAGGTTGTTGAGCAGCTGGAACAGCGCGAAGAAGAACGGCGACTGGAGCAGGATCGGCAGGCAGGACGAGAAGGGGTTGGTCCCCGTCCGCTTGTAGAGGTCCATCGTCTCCTGCGTCATGGCCTGACGGGAGTCGGGGTCGGACTTGCCCTTGTACTTCGCCTGGATCTTCTGCATCTCGGGCTGGATGAGCTGCATCCGCCGGGAGGAGTGGATCTGCTTGACGAAGAGGGGGATGAGGATGATCCGCACGATGACGGTGAGGCCGACGATGGACAGGGCCCAGCCCCAGCCGCTCGTCTCGGGGATGCCGATGAGGGTGAAGAGCGTGTGCCAGGCCGTCATGATCCAGGCCTCGCCCCACATGATGGGGGTCAGCAGGCTGGTGAAGAAGTCGTACAAGGTCATCCTCAGTCACGGGGTGGGACCGAGGTCCCACCTGATGGTCTGCGCCCCGATGGCGTGCGTGGGGCGCCGATGGTTCAGTGGTGGTGCGCCTCCGACCCGGAAGCCTTCGTCGTCCTCTCAGGAACGTGGTCGACGCCGCCGGGGTTCCATGGGTGGCAGCGGCCGAGGCGCCGCGCCGCGAGCCAGCTGCCGCGCAGGGGCCCGAACCGAGTCAGCGCCGTCACGGCATACGCGGAGCAGCTGGGGTAGAAGCGGCACGACGGCGGGCTGAGCGGCGAGATGAGCAGCTGGTAGGCCTTGATGACCGCGATCAGCGGCAGGGCGAGCAGCTGTCGAGCGCTCACGACCGCCCCCGCAGGGCTTTCGGGAGCAGCCGGTCGAGCTCGCCGGCCAACTCCGGCGTGCTCGCCCCGGCGGCAGCCGGGTTGGCCCGCACGACGAGGTCACACCCGGAGGGTATGCCGTGCACGCGCGCCGCCATGAGGTGACGCAGCACCCGTTTGGTCCGGTTGCGGACCACAGCCCCGCCGACGCCCTTGGAGACAACGAAACCGACCCGCGGCGGGTCTCCCGCTCGCGCGTCGGTCTGGTTCGCATGCACGACGATCAGCCGTCCACCCGAGCGTGATCCACCGGGCCCGCGCACTGCCGACGTGAAGTCTGCCGAGCTGCGCAGACGGTGACGTGCTGGCAGCACGCCGGCGCCTCAGGCGGACAGCTCGGTGCGGCCCTTTTGCCGGCGGGCTGCGAGGATCGCACGACCGGCGCGGGTGCGCATGCGCAGGCGGAAGCCGTGGGTCTTGGCCCGACGACGGTTGTTCGGCTGGAAGGTGCGCTTGCTCACGAGGGTCTCCGTTGCTTTCAGGCACGCGGCCTGATGGGTACGTCGGGTCTTGGTGCCTGGAGATCCGGCCACCGGGCCGCCCTGCGCCGTAACTGTCCTCCGGGGCCCGTCGACGAGGGCCAAGAAGGGCAGGGTGGGCGTTCACGGGGAAACTGGGGACGGTTGATCAAACAGGCCCTTGTCACGATACGTGAGCACCGCCGACAGGGTCAAACCCGAGGCTGCCCCGAGCTGGTCCGGGATGCGCTGCACGCACAACCCACAATCTTCGGTCAGATCTTCGGCAGTGCCCGTCTCGACACGCCGAGAGCCCGGTGTAATCTGCTGGAGACCGCGGCCGGGCCGGGGTGGTACGCAGCCCGCGAAGGTGGCAGCGTCGCGGCGCACGTCCTTGTTCACAGGTTGTGGAAAACTGTGTGGACAGTCGAGGGCGTCTGGCGTCATCGGCTCGGAGACCACTCGGTGACACGCTCAGCGACGAAGCAGGACGGTGACATGTCGGACGCGGACTCCCTGGACTACGCCCGCGTCTGGCAGGAGACCCTCCGGACCCTCGACGACCAGGGGCTGCCGTCGCACCAGCGCGCCTTCCTCGGTCTGAGCCGGCTCGTCGGCATCATCGACCAGAGCGCCGTGCTCACCGTGCCAGACGAGCTGACCAAGTCCATCATCGAGCAGCGGGTGCGCGACGAGGTCGCCGCCGCCCTGAGCAGCCACCTCGGCCGGGAGGTCGCCCGCCTCGCCGTGACCGTCGACGAGACGCTCAAGGACAGCTATCCCCAGCCCCCCGGTGACGGCCCGGCCGCCGTGGGGTCGCGCCGCGACGCCAGCACGGACCGCCACGACGCCAGCACGGCCAGCCCTGTCAGCACGGACGGCTCGGCCATCGATCACCCCTTCGGCGACGACGTGCAGGTGCCGGCCCACCGGACCACCTCCACCCACATGGGGCAGCCGGACCGCGGGGCCGAAGCCCAGCGCACCCGGCTCAACCCCAAATACACCTTCGACACCTTCGTCGCCGGCTCGAGCAACCGCTTCGCCCACGCGGCCGCGGTGGCGGTCGCCGAGGCGCCGGCCAAGGCCTACAACCCGCTCTTCATCTACGGAGACTCCGGTCTGGGCAAGACCCACCTGCTGCACGCGATCGGTGAGTACGCCCGCACGCTCCTGCCCCAGCTACGGGTGCGCTACGTCAACTCCGAGGAGTTCACCAACGACTTCATCAACTCCATCCGAGACGACCGCACGAGCCGCTTCCAGAGCCTCTACCGTGACGTCGACGTGCTCCTCATCGACGACATCCAGTTCCTGGCGGGCAAGGTCCAGACGCAGGAGGAGTTCTTCCACACCTTCAACGCGCTGCACAACGCGAGCAAACAGGTGGTCATCACCTCGGACCTCCCGCCCAAGCAGCTGTCCGGCTTTGAGGGCCGCCTCCGCTCGCGGTTCGAGTGGGGCCTGATCACCGACGTCCAGCCGCCCGACCTCGAGACCCGGATCGCCATCCTGCGCAAGAAGGCCATCCAGGAGCGGATGTCGGCGCCCGACGAGGTCCTCGAGCTCATCGCGAGCCGGATCTCGACGAACATCCGTGAGCTGGAGGGCGCCCTGATCAGGGTCACCGCCTTCGCGAGCCTCAGCAAGCACCCCGTGACGCACGAGCTGGCCGAGAACGTGCTCAAGGACCTCATGCCCAACGACCACGCGAGCCAGATCACCGCCGGGACGATCATGACCCAGACGGCCGCCTACTACGCGCTGACGATCGACGACCTGTGCAGCGTCTCCCGCTCCCGCCAGCTCGTCACCGCCCGTCAGATCGCCATGTACCTCTGCCGGGAGCTGACCGAGCTGTCACTGCCCAAGATCGGCCAGCACTTCGGCAACCGGGACCACACGACGGTCATGCACGCCGACCGCAAGATCCGTGAGCTGATGTCCGAACGCCGCGCGATCTACAACCAGGTCACCGAGCTGACCAACCGGATCAAGCAACAGTCGCGCTGACCGCCATGAGGCCGGGTGCACGACGCCGGGTCGTCCACAGAGTTGTCCACATCCTGTGCCCACAGCGTCACCGCTCCGTGACCTCGGGAGCCGCCGTCGACACAGAGTTGTCCACCGCATGTGGACAACTCTGTGGAGCACCGGTGGGGAAGGCGGTACAACCGGGACAAACGTGCCGTCCCCAGCCGCCTGTGGACAATCGCCCGACCCGGCGGACAACCTGGGGACATCCGCTCGAAGGCCACCGAAGGGCTGTGGAGGCCGTCCCGGTGCCCACAGGGTCGCTGAGTTGTCCACAGGAGTGGGCACCCGTCATCCACAGCCGCGGTATGCCGTGCGACCTGCGGCGATGAGGGTTGTCCCCAGCATCCACAGGACCTATGACGATGACGACTCTCCCCATTGATCCATCCCGCCCCGAGCACTCACCCCGGACCTCCTGCCGCACCGACCCCCCGCGACATGGGCCGCTGGCGGAGCACGGTGGTGTCGTGTCCTCGGGTGGCACTAAGGTTCGGACTCCGACCGTCGACCGGTCGGTGCCGGAGGAGCATGCGTGAAGGGCGGGCGACAAGTGAAGTTCAGGGTTGAGCGCGATGTGCTGGCCGAGGCCGTGACGTGGGTGGCCCGTGGCCTGCCAGCGCGTCCGCCCGTGCCGGTCCTGGCCGGTGTTCTCATCGAGGCCAGTGACGAGGGCACCATCACGCTGTCAGCCTTCGACTACGAGGTGTCCGCCAAGGTCACTGTCGCCGCTGACGTGTCGACCCCGGGCACCGTGCTGGTCCTCGGCCGGCTCCTCGCGGACATCTCCCGCAACCTGCCGGACCGGCCGGTCGACGTCTCCGCCGAGGGCAACAAGGTCCAGGTCACTTGCGGCTCGTCCCGCTTCAGCCTGCTGCTGATGCCCGCCGACGACTACCCCACCCTGCCGTCGTCTCCGGAGCCGAGCGGCAGTATCGCCGGCGACGTCTTCACCCAGGCCGTGGCCCAGGTGGCCATCGCCGCAGACAAGGGCGACACCCTGCCGATCCTCACGGGCGTCCGGATGGAGATCGACGGCGAGAAGGTCACCCTCCTCGCGACCGACCGCTACCGCCTCGCGATGCGCGAGCTGACGTGGCACCCGTCCGCCACCGACGCGAGCCACGTCGCCCTCATCCCTGCCCGGACGTTGTCCGACACGGCCAGGGCCCTCGGTGCCAGCGGATCCATCGAGCTGGCCCTCGGGGGGTCGGCAGGTGGCGACGGCCTGATCGGCTTCGAGGCCGGGCAACGCCGCACGACCACCCGCCTGCTCGACGGTGAATACCCCAAGGTGACCTCGATCTTCCCCAGCAGCGTCGACACCGAAGCCGTCATCTCGACGGCTGCCCTCGTCGAGGCGGTGAAGCGCGTCTCCCTCGTCGCCGAGCGCAACACCCCCATCCGGTTGAAGTTCACCGACGGCCAGGTGACCATCGAGGCCGGCACCGGTGACGACGCGCAGGCGTCCGAGGCGGTCGAGTCCACCCTCACGGGGCCGGAGATCGAGATCGCCTTCAACCCCCACTTCCTCCTCGACGGGCTCGGCGCCGTGGGCACGGCGTACTCACGGCTGTCCTTCACCCAACCGAGCCGGCCCGCGGTCCTCTCCGGGCAGGCCGAGCCGGACGGGGAGGCGGACCAGTCCTACCGCTACGTCCTGATGCCCGTTCGCTTCGCGAGCTGAGCGCGCCCCCGCGTAGCCTGACCAGCGGGCATCCAGCACAGCCCCGTCGACGGAAGGTCCCCCTCATGCAGCTCGGTCTGATCGGTCTGGGCAAGATGGGGGGCAACATGTGTGAGCGCCTGCGCCGCGCCGGTCACGACGTCGTCGGCTACGACCGCAACCCCGACGTCTCCGACGTGCGCACCATCGCGGCGCTGGTCAAGCGGCTCGAGGGCCCGCGCGTCGTCTGGGTCATGGTCCCATCCGGTGCACCGACCCGAGAGACCGTCGCCAGGCTCGGCGGTCTGCTCGAGAAGGGCGACCTGGTCATCGACGGCGGCAACTCCCGCTTCACCGACGACATCGAGAACGCGACGATGTTGAAGGCCAAAGGGATCGGCTATGTGGACTGCGGCGTCTCGGGCGGCATCTGGGGCCTGGACAACGGCTACGGGCTGATGGTCGGCGGGGACACCACGTGGGTCAGCGCGGCGATGCCGATCTTCGACGCGCTGCGTCCCGAGGGCCCGCGTGACGAGGGCTTCGTGCACGCCGGCGACGTGGGGGCCGGGCACTACACGAAGATGGTCCACAACGGCATCGAGTACGGCCTGATGCAGGCCTACGCCGAGGGCTACGAGCTGCTGGGGAAGAAGGACATCGTCAAGGACGTCCCCGGGGCGTTCAAGGCGTGGAGCCGCGGCACCGTCGTGCGGTCCTGGCTGCTCGACCTCGCCGTGGCCGCGCTCGAGGAGAGGACGGCGCTCGAGGGTGTCTCGGACTACACGGTCGACTCCGGCGAGGGGAAATGGACCGTCGAGGAGGCCATCGCCCTCGACGTGCCGATGCCGGTCATCTCGGCGTCGCTCTTCGCCCGCTTCTCCTCGCGCCAGGCGGTCTCGCCGACGATGCAGATGGTCTCCGCCCTGCGCGGCCAGTTCGGGGGCCACGAGGTGATGACGCCCGCCGAGGGCGACGCCCTCCGCCGCGCCAAGGTCACCGGGGACGGCGACATCGCCCGCGCCGCGGAGAGGAAGTCCGCCAGGAAGGCATCCCTGAAGAAGACCGTCCGCAAGGCCCGCAAGGCCACGTCTGCCGGCCCGTCCTCCGGCACCGGCTCGACGACGTGACGTGCACGTCCGGCACCTGAGCGTCACGGACTTCCGCAGCTATCCGAGCGCCGAGCTGCCCCTCGCTCCGGGCATCACCACCCTCGTCGGGCTCAACGGACAGGGCAAGACCAACCTCGTCGAGGCGGTGGGCTACCTCGCGACCCTGTCGAGCCACCGGGTGGCCACCGACCAGCCGCTCGTGCGGTTCGGGGCGACCCAGGCCGTCATCCGCGGTCTCGTCGAGCGGGCCGGCCGCGAGACGCTCATCGAGCTCGAGCTCACGCCCGGCCGCGCCAACCGGGCCAAGCTCAACCGCTCTCCGGTCCCACGCCCGCGCGAGGTCCTCGGCTCGTTGCGCACCGTCCTCTTCGCGCCCGAGGACCTCGCCCTGGTCAAGGGTGACCCGTCAGGGCGCCGGGCCTATCTCGACGACCTGCTCGTCCAGCGCCAGCCGCGATGGGCGGGGGTGCGCTCGGACTACGACAAGGTCGTCAAGCAGCGCAACGCCCTGCTCAGGTCGGCCGCGCCGGTCCTGCGACGGGGTGCCCGGCGGCCGCGCCAGCTCGGTGAGGATGAGCCCGGCGACGATGCCCGGACGTCGGCGTTGCACACCCTCGACGTGTGGAACACCCACCTCTCGCAAGTCGGCTCACAGCTGCTCTACGCCCGGCTGCGGCTGCTGCGCGACCTCGGTCCCTACCTCGCCGCCGCCTACGACGCGGTGAGCGCCGCCCATTCCGACGCCCGGGTGCACTACCGCTCCAGCCTGCGCGAGGGCACCGCCGAGCGCATCGCCGCCGGGGAGGTGCCCGAGGCGGTCGAGCTGGAGGCCGAGCTGCTGGCGACCTTCGAGCAGGCCCGTGCCCAGGAGGTCGAGCGGGGTGTCTCGCTCGTCGGCCCGCACCGCGACGACGTCGTCCTGACCCTCGGTCCGCTCCCCGCCAAAGGCTATGCCAGCCACGGCGAATCCTGGTCGTTCGCCCTGGGACTCAAGCTGGCGGCATACCAACTGCTGCGCACCGACCTCGGTGAGGACCCCGTGCTGATCCTCGACGACGTCTTCGCCGAGCTCGACTCGGGGCGGCGCGAACGGCTCGCCGCCCTGATCGGCGACTGCGAGCAGGTGCTCATCACCGCGGCCGTCGGGGCGGACGTCCCGCAGGTGCTGCGCGACAGCGGCGTGACGTATGCCGTGAGCCTGGGGGGGGTGACCACGGTTGACTGACGACCCGCTCCCGCCCTCCGGACGCCAGGGCCCGCCGGACCCGGGATCAGAACCGGTTCTGGGCTCCGAGCCGCCGCCCGACGCTGACCCTGCGGCCGAGGCTGCGGCGTCCGCGCTCGCTCGCGCCCGCAAGGCCGCGCGCGACAAGGGCCTGCGACCCGGTCTCAGACCGATGCGGCGACGCCGACCGGGTGGGCCGGCCCCGACCCTGTCGGGGGCCGGCCGCGACGGCCGCGACCCGGCACTGCTCGGGGACCAGCTCGACCGGCTGATGGCGGACAGGGGCTGGCAGGTGGACGTCGCGGTCGGGTCCGTGATGGGCCGCTGGCCGCAGATCGTCGGCCCGGACGTCGCGGCGCACGTCACGCCCGTCTCCTACGACGCCGGCGTGCTCACGGTCCGCGCCGACTCGACGGCCTGGGCGACGCAGATGCGACTGTTGAGCTCGGCGCTGCTCGGCCGACTCGAGGAGGAGGTGGGCGCCGGCACGGTGACCGAGCTCAAGGTCAACGGGCCGAGCGCCCCGAGCTGGAGCAAGGGGCTGCGCCGCGCCCAGGGGCCGGGGCCTCGGGACACCTACGGCTGACCGGCTCGTCCATCCCGCCCCGTCCACTCGTACGTTGTCCAGAGGTCTGTGGACAACGAGCTGGTGGGGGACGCCGGAATGGATGATGGATTCACCGGTGTGAGCGGCTCCGGGGTGCCGTCGCGACCCCCGACACCACAAGTGGAGTTGTTTCCCGGGAAATAGGCCTTCACGGGGCTCCTGAGCGGGATTTTGGTCCGCGGGACCGATAAGATGGGGAGTCAACCAGCGGCCAGCCGATACGAGACCCGTCTCGCGTTCGGGGGCCGTCTGCCATGAGTGCCATGAAGGAGCATCGTGTCCGAGGCCGACCAGTCTCCCGTGTCCGACAACCTCCCCGAGGTCGCCGTCCCGGCTCCGGCCCCCCAGGCCGTGCCGATGCCGCACCGGACGAGTGATGTCCCCGGCGCGGGCGCCCCGGAGTACGACGCAAACTCCATCCAGGTCCTCGAGGGCCTCGAAGCGGTCCGCAAGCGCCCGGGCATGTACATCGGCTCGACCGGTTCACGTGGCCTGCACCACCTCGTCACCGAGATCGTCGACAACTCCGTCGACGAGGCGCTCGCCGGGTACGCCGACACCATCGACGTGACCCTGCTCGCCGACGGCGGAGTCAAGGTCGTCGACAACGGGCGCGGTATCCCGACCGACATCCACCCCGTCGAGAAGGTCTCGGCGGTCGAGCTGGTCCTGACCCAGCTGCACGCCGGCGGCAAGTTCGGGGGCGGCGGCTACAAGGTCTCGGGCGGCCTGCACGGCGTGGGCTCGTCCGTCGTCAACGCGCTGTCCACCCGGCTCGATGTCGAGGTCCACCAGAAGGGCCATGTCTTCCGGATGTCCTTCCTCGAGGGCGTGCCGGTCAGGGACCTCGAGCGGGGCGAGGCCAGCGACCGGACCGGGACGACGATCACCTTCTGGGCCAACGCCAGCATCTTCGAGACGGTGGAGTACGACTTCGAGACGATCCGCGCGCGGATGCAGCAGATGGCCTTCCTCAACAAGGGCCTGACGATCAACCTCGTGGACGAGCGACCAGACAAGGCCGCGTCCCCCGAAGCCAGCGAGGACCCGGACCTGGATCACGCGGAGGGCGACGTCGAGACCGTCGAGGAGCCGGGTGAGGGCGAGGACCGCAAGACCCGCAAACGCAGGATCAGCTACCGCTACGACAACGGCCTCGTCGACTACGTCACCCACCTCGTCACCTCGAAGCGGGCCGAGCCGATCCACCCCGAGATCATCTCGATCGAGTCCGAGGACGCCGAGCGCTCACTCTCGCTCGAGCTGGCGATGCAGTGGACAGGCTCCTACACCGAGTCGGTCCACACCTACGCCAACACCATCAACACCCACGAGGGCGGCAGCCACGAGGAGGGCTTCCGCGCGGCGATGACCAAGCTGGTCAACGACTTCGCGCGCAAGAACAACCTGCTCAAGGACAAGGACGAGAACCTCACCGGCGACGACATCCGCGAGGGTCTGACCGCGGTCGTCTCGGTCAAGCTCGGTGACCCGCAGTTCGAGGGCCAGACCAAGACCAAGCTCGGCAACTCCGAGGTCAAGGGCTTCGTCCAGCGCGCCATGACCGACGAGTTCGGCCACTGGCTCGAGATGCACCCCCGTGAGGGCAGGGACATCGTCGGCAAGGCGATCGGCGCGGCGATGGCCCGGATCGCGGCCCGCAAGGCGCGCGAGTCGACCCGCCGCAAGGGCCTGCTCGAGTCCGGCGGTCTGCCGGGCAAGCTGCGGGACTGCCAGAGCAAGGACCCCTCGGCCTCCGAGGTGTTCATCGTCGAGGGTGACTCGGCCGGCGGCTCCGCCGTGCAGGGACGCAACCCGCACACCCAGGCGATCCTGCCGATCCGCGGCAAGATCCTCAACGTGGAGAAGGCCAGGATCGACCGGATCCTCGCCAACAACGAGGTCCAGGCGCTCATCACCGCGTTCGGCACCGGCATCGGGGAGGACTTCGACCTGGCCAGGGCGAGGTATCACAAGATCGTCCTGATGGCCGATGCCGACGTCGACGGCATGCACATCCGGACCCTGCTCCTGACGCTGCTCTTCCGCTTCATGCGCCCACTCATCGAGGCCGGCTACGTCTACCTGGCGCAGCCGCCACTGTTCCGGCTCAAGTGGAGCAACGCGGCCCACGAGTTCGCCTACTCGGACCGCGAGCGCGACGGCCTCGTCGCGGAAGGGCTGTCCAAGGGCCGGCGCCTTCCCAAGGACAACGGGATCCAGCGTTACAAGGGTCTCGGTGAGATGAACTACCACGAGCTGTGGGACACCACGATGGACCCCGATACCCGGACGCTGCTGCAGGTGACCCTCGACGACGGCGCGGCCGCCGACGAGATGTTCGCGATCCTGATGGGTGAGGACGTCGAGTCCCGCCGCGGCTTCATCCAGCGCAACGCGCGCGACGTGCGCTTCCTCGACATCTAGGTATGCCGTGCCGCCGGGTCCGCGCGCAGGCGCGGCTTCCCCCGGGCGGAGCCTGACCGGCATACCCGAACTGCGCGTGCCTGAACTGCGCGTACGTGAAATGCAGAGAGAGACAAGGAAACCCATTGAGTGAGCAGCCGCCGACCACTGGCCCCGAGGACGAGGTGCTGTCCGGTGAGATCGTGACGCCCGACGCCATCACCGACCGGGTGGAGCCGATCGACCTCAACACGGAGATGCAGCGCTCCTACATCGACTACGCGATGGCGGTCATCGTCTCGCGCGCGCTGCCGGACGTGCGGGACGGGCTCAAGCCGGTGCACCGCCGGGTGATCTACGCGATGTACGACGGCGGCTACCGGCCGGACCGCAGCTACAACAAGTGCTCGCGCGTCGTCGGCGATGTGATGGGCCAGTACCACCCGCACGGTGACACGGCGATCTACGACGCACTGGTCCGGCTCGTCCAGGACTGGTCGCTGCGCTACCCGCTGGTCGACGGGCAGGGCAACTTCGGCTCGCGAGGCAACGACGGGGCGGCCGCACCGCGCTACACCGAGTGCCGGATGGCGCAGTTGGCCATCGAGATGGTCCGCGACATCGAGCAGGAGACCGTCGACTTCAAGGACAACTACGACGGCAAGACCCGCGAGCCGGTCGTCCTGCCGTCGCGCTTCCCGAACCTGCTCGTCAACGGCTCGGCCGGCATCGCGGTCGGCATGGCCACCCAGATCCCGCCGCACAACCTGCGTGAGGTCGCCGCAGGCGCCGAGTGGTACCTGCGCCACCCCGAGGCCAGGCGCGAGGAGCTGCTCGAGGCGCTCCTGGGGATCATCAAGGGACCGGACTTCCCGACCGGCGCGCTGATCATGGGGCACCAGGGCACCGAGGACGCCTACCGGACCGGGCGCGGCTCGATCATCATGCGCGCCGTCGTCCAGGTCGAGGAGCTCCAGGGGCGGATCTGTCTCGTCGTCACCGAGCTGCCCTACCAGGTCAACCCGGACGTCCTCGCGCAGAAGATCGCCGAGCTCGTCAAGGACGGCAAGGTCGCCGGGGTTGCGGACATCCGGGACGAGACATCGGGCCGGACCGGCCAGCGGCTCGTCATCGTCCTCAAGCGCGACGCGGTCGCCAAGGTCGTGCTGAACAACCTCTACAAGCACACCCAGCTGCAGACGACGTTCGGCGCGAACATGCTCGCGCTCGTCGACGACGTGCCGCGGACGCTGCCGCTCGACGCGTTCATCCGGCACTGGGTGGAGCACCAGGTCGACGTCATCGTCCGACGCACGAGATATCGGTTGAAGCAGGCCGAGGAGCGCATCCACCTCCTGCGGGGCTACCTCAAGGCCCTCGACGCCCTCGACGAGGTCATCGCGCTGATCCGTCGCTCGCAGACCGTCGACATCGCGCGGGAGGGCCTGATCGAGCTGCTGGAGATCGACGATCTCCAGGCGCGGGCGATCCTCGACATGCAGTTGCGCCGGCTGGCCGCCCTCGAGCGGCAGAAGATCATGGAGGAGCACGACGAGCTGCAGACCAAGATCGACGACTACGCCGACATCCTCGCCAAGCCGCAGCGGCAGCGGGACATCATCTCGGGCGAGCTGGGCGAGATCGTCGCGAAGTACGGCGACGACCGGCGGACCCGGATCGAGTTCTTCGACGGCGACATGTCGATGGAGGACCTCATCCCCGAGGAGGACGTCGTCGTGACGATCACCCGAGGCGGCTACACCAAGCGGACCAAGGTCGACCTCTACCGCTCGCAGCGACGTGGCGGCAAGGGCGTGCGGGGGGCGCAACTGCGCGGGGAGGACGTCGTCGAGCACTTCTTCACGACGACGACCCACCACTGGTTGCTCTTCTTCACCAACCTGGGCCGGGTCTACCGCGCCAAGGCCTACGAGCTGCCCGAGGCCTCTCGTGACGCCAAGGGCCAGCACGTCGCCAACCTGATGGCCTTCCAGCCGGGAGAGGAGATCGCCCAAGTGCTAGCGATCCGGGACTATGCGTCCTCGCCCTACCTCGTGCTGGCGACCAAGGGGGGCCTGGTCAAGAAGACGAAGCTGGTGGAATACGACTCGCCACGCACGGGTGGCCTCATCGCGGTCAACCTGCGCGACGGGGACGAGCTCGTCGGCGCCGGTCTCGCCTCGCCGGAGGACGACCTGATCCTCGTGTCCCGCAAGGGGCAGTCCGTGCGCTTCCACGCCACCGACGAGGCGCTGCGGCCCATGGGCCGGGCGACATCCGGTGTGACGGGCATGAAGTTCCGCGGCGAGGACGACCTGCTGTCGATCTCGGTCGTGCCGTCGGGCGAGGACCCGGACCTGTTCGTCGTCTTCGAGAACGGCGTGGCCAAACGCACCCAGGCGTCGGACTACCCGGTCAAGGGCCGTGCGACGCTCGGGGTCCGGGTGGCGCAGCTGTCCGACCGGGGTGGCGACCTCGTCGGGGCGCTGACCGTGGCCGAGGACGACGAGGTCATGGTCGTCATGGAGAAGGGCAAGATCGTCCGCTCACGGGTCGACGAGGTGCGACGCACCGGCCGCAACACCCAGGGCGTCATCTTCGCGACCCCGGACAAGGGCGACACCATCGTCGCCGTCGCCCGCAACGTGGAACGGGTCGTCGAGACAGACGCCGTCGTCGACGATGGTGACGGTGTCGAGGATGGTGACGGTCCGGTCACGGTGTCTTCCCAGGTGGCGGATCCCGCGACGGGCGACGCCGATGGCGTACCGTCTGAGGGGACGTCCGAGACGCCCGAGTCGCCGGACGACACCGATGGAGGCACCGAGTGAGCACGTCTGGACAGGAAGGCGGCACCGTCGGCACCAGCGGCGGGTCCACAGGCCCGACTCCTCGTCCGGTCTCTCCGGCCTCGTCGAGTGCCGCCGCACGAACTGCCGAGTCGGCACCGGCACCGGCCTCCGGGCCCAGGGGGTCTGCGTCCGGGAGCACGACGACCGTGACCCGGCCTGTTGCCCAAGGGGCCGAGCCGGGTGGAGGTGCTGCCGGCGCGCCCCGTCCGCCCCAGAAGCGGGCGCAGGGCCGTCCCGGTGCGGCCCGGCCGGCACAAGGAGGCGCACGCCGGGCGATCGCGCGACGCGTCAAGCTCGCCGTCGCCCGGGTGGACCCCTGGTCGGTGATGAAGCTGTCATTCCTGCTGGCGGTCGCCGCTGGCATAGCCGGGGTGATCCTCACCGGGGTGCTGTGGCTGATCCTCTCGGGCATGGGCGTGTTCGCCGACGTCGACCGCGTCATCCGCGAGGTCCAGCCCGCGACGGCCGAACCGTTCAGCATCATGGACTACATCGGGTTCGGGCGGGTCATCTCGTTGTCCATCGTCGTCGGCGTGATCGACATCATTCTGATGACGGCCATCTCCACGCTGGCTGCGTTCCTCTACAACATCTGTTCGGCCCTCGTGGGCGGCATCCAGCTCACCCTCACCGACGACTGACTCGCCACGGCATCTGATGGTCGAGCGTGAAACGGACCGTCTTCGGGCTCCAGCCCCGCCACCACAGGGGGTGTCGAGCGACTATGCCATGCCCACCCGGGTGGGCAGCCGACGGCGCGCTGCCCACCCGGGTGGGCACGGCGTACGCGCCTGCGGGGTGCTGTCCTCCCGGAGCTCAGCCGTTTTGATCGTGCGGCTCCCCGTGGGGTAATCTGTCGCGTCGCGTCAGGGTGTCTCTCTGGCGCGATCGAGGGTGATGACGGGCCTATAGCTCAGACGGTTAGAGCGCTTCCCTGATAAGGAAGAGGCCACAGGTTCAAGTCCTGTTAGGCCCACCATCACCGCCCCGATCAGCCGGAGGACCTTCTCGTGCTCAAGAAACTGCTCATCCTCGTCGTCACGGCGGTTGGCGCGGTCGCCGTGCAGAAGAAGGTGCGCGACCAAAGGGCTGAGCAGGACCTCTGGTCCGAGGCCACCGACGACGTGCGGTCCCACCCTGTGGGCTGACGACCGCTCCTCCCCGTACCGGGGGCCATGGCGCAATTGGTAGCGCACCTGCTTTGCAAGCAGGGGGTTAGGGGTTCGAGTCCCCTTGGCTCCACC
>NZ_JBKJPP010000145.1:0-18351 GCF_046595215.1 Lapillicoccus sp.
GGCCTGCTCGATCACCTTCGGGTCGAACGGGTCCATGAAGATGTCGAGCTGCGCCTGATACAGATCACGGTCATGTTCAACGCTCGCCGCTTGTTGAATGCGATCCGCGTCGTACAGCAATACGCCAAGATAGCGAATGCGCCCTACACAGGTTTCAGAGCATACGGTCGGCTCGCCCGCTTCGATGCGTGGGTAGCAGAAAGTACACTTTTCCGCCTTGCCACTCTTCCAGTTGTAATAAATCTTTTTATACGGACAGCCGCTGACGCACATGCGCCAGCCGCGGCACTTCTCCTGATCGACGAGGACGATCCCGTCCTCCTCGCGCTTGTACATCGCGCCCGACGGGCAGGACGCGACGCACGCCGGGTTCAGGCAGTGCTCGCAGATGCGCGGGAGGTACATCATGAAGACCGACTCGTAGTCGGCCCGCACCTGCTCCTCGACGCCGTCGCGCAGGTTCGGGTCGAGCCGGACCTGGTCGGGCCCGCCGCCCAGGTCGTCCTCCCAGTTGGGTCCCCACTTCAGATCCAGCGGGTCGCCCGTGACCTTGGAGATCGGCCGCGCGACGGGCTGGTGCTCCTGACGCCGCGGGCTGAACAGCGACTGGAAGTCGTAGGTCCACGGCTCGTAGTAGTCGTCGAGTTCGGGCAGGTCCGGGTTGGCGAAGATCGAGGCGAGCTTGCGCAGCGGGCCACCGGCCTTCAGGCGCAGCTTCCCGCGGCGGTCGAGCTCCCAGCCGCCCTTCCACTTGTCCTGGTCCTCCCAGCGCTTGGGATACCCGACGCCGGGCTTCGTCTCGACGTCGTTGAACCACATGTACTCCGCGCCCTGGCGGTTGGTCCAGACGTTCTTGCACGTCACCGAGCACGTGTGGCACCCGATGCACTTGTCGAGGTTCATGACCATCCCGACCTGGGCCATGACCCGCATCAGTACGTGACCTCCGACGTGCGCTTGCGGATGATCGTCAGCTCGTCGCGCTGGGATCCGATCGCCCCGTAGTAGTTGAAGCCGTACGAGAGCTGCGCGTACCCGCCGATCAGATGCGTCGGCTTGATCATGATCCGCGTGACGGAGTTGTCGGTGCCGCCGCGGGTCTTCGAGGTCTCGCTGATCGGCACGTTGATGTGCCGGTCCTGCGAGTGGTACATGTACGCGCTGCCGTCCGGGATCCGGTGCGAGACGACCGCGCGGCAGGCGATGACGCCGTTGCGGTTGACGATCTCGACCCAGTCGTTGTCGGCCGCGCCGATGCGCTTCGCGTCCCCGGGGCCGAGCCAGACGACCGGCCCGCCGCGGAACAGCGTGAGCATGTGCAGGTTGTCCTGGAACTCGGAGTGGATCGACCACTTGGAGTGCGGCGTGATCCACTTGACGAGCACCTCGGCGTCGCCCACCTCGAGTTCGCCCTGCTCGTGGCGCGCGACGGCCAGCGGCGGGCGATACGCCGGCAGCCCCTCGCCGAACTCGAGCATCCAGTCGTGGTCGAGGTAGAAGTGCTGGCGCCCGGTCAGCGTGCGCCACGGCACGTCGCGCTCGACGTTCACGGTGAACGGCGAGTAGCGGCGCGTGCGGCTCTCGATCCCCGACCACTCCGGCGAGGTGATGACCTTGCGCGGCTGGATCCGCATCTGCGAGATCGTGATCCGCTCGTCCTCGCGGTCCTCGGCCAGGTCGGCCAGCTTCGTGCCCGTCCGCTGCTCCAGGAACTTGAAGCCCTCGACGGCCAGGCGCCCGTTGGTCGTGCCCGACAGCCGCAGCACGACCTCGGCCGCGTGGATGTCGGTGACGATCTGCGGGCGGCCCTCGGCGATCCCGCTGCGCACGATGCCGTTGCGGCGGCGCAGGTCCTCGACCTCCTGCTCGGGCTTCCAGGAGATGCCCTTCCAGGCGATGCCCGCGGTCTCGACGAGCGGGCCGAGCGCGGTCATCTTGTCGTGGACCGTGCCGTAGTCGCGCTCGACGACGACGAGCTTGGGCATCGTCTTCCCGGGAATCGGCTCGCACTCGCCCGCCTTCCAGTCCAGGACGACGCCGCCGGGCTGGGCCAGCTCCTCGGGCGTGTCGTGGAGCAGCGGCGCGACGACGAGGTCCTGGCGCACGCCGAGGTGCTTCTTGGCGAGCCGCTGGAACTGGGCGGCGACGCGGTTGAAGGCGTCCCAGTCGGTCCGGGTCTCCCACGGCGGCGGCACGGCCTGGTTGAACGAGTGCACGAACGGGTGGAGGTCCGTGCTGGCGATGTCGTTCTTCTCGTACCAGGTCGCCGCCGGCAGGACGATGTCCGAGTAGAGCGCGGACCCGTTCATCCGGAAGTCGATCGTCGTGAACAGGTCGAGCTTGCCGGTCGGCGCCTCGTCCCGCCAGACGACATCCTGCGGGCGCCCCTCGGGCGCGGTCTCCTGCGCCGTGATCGCGTCCTTGTCGACGCCGAGCAGGTGGCGCAGGAAGTACTCATGGCCCTTGCTGGAGGAGCCCAGGAGGTTGGCGCGCCAGAGCGTGAGGATGCGCGGGAAGTTCGCCGGATCGTCCGGGTCCTCGGCCGCGAACCGCAGTTCGCCGCTCTTCAGCTGGGCGATGACGTGCTCCTGCGGCGTGCGGCCCGCCGCCTGTGCCTCGTCGCAGAGGTCCAGCGGGTTGCGGTTCAGCGACGGGTAGGACGGCAGCCAGCCCATCCGCGCCGACTGCGCGACGCAGTCGGCGAAGTGCTTGCCCTTCAGCCTCCCCTCGCCCAGGGGCGAGGCCAGCTCCTCGGCGCCGAAGCGCTCGTAGCGGTACTGATCGGTGGCGAGATACCAGAACGACGTCGTCGCCATCTGGCGCGGCGGCCGCGCCCAGTCGGTCGCGAAGGCGAGCACGCCGAACCCGGTGATCGGGCGGACCTTCTCCTGGCCCACGTAGTGCGCCCAGCCGCCGCCGTTGACCCCCTGGCAGCCGGTGAGGTTGGTCAGCGTCAGGAACGACCGGTAGATCGTGTCCGAGTGGAACCAGTGGTTGGTCCCGGCGCCCATGATGATCATGGAGCGGCCCGTGGACTCCTCGGCGTTGGCGGCGAACTCCCGGCCGATCCGGGCCGCGGCTGCGGCCGGGACTCCGGTGACGACCTCCTGCCAGGCGGGCGTGTAGGGCTCGTCGACGTCGTCATATCCCGTCGGCCAGCTGCCGGGCATCCCGTCGCGGGCCACCCCGTACTGCGCCAGCATGAGGTCGAACACCGTGGTGACCAGGTGTCCGTTCACTCGTCGGACCGGGACGCCCCGAGTGAGCACCGCAGAGGCGCCGGTGGGCTCGTCGAATCTCGGGAGCTGGACCTGCACCGGGGCGAGGTCACCGCCGGTGACGCTGAGCATCGGCACGACGTCCCCGAGGTCAAGGTTCCACTTGCCGATGCCGTCGTCCCCGTAACGGTGGCCGAGCGATCCGTTGGGCACCACGGGCTCGCCGGTCACGCCGTCCAGCAGCACGGTCTTGAACGCCGCGTTCTCGCTGACGGCCAGCTCGCCGCCGAGATCCTCGGCGGTGAGGAACTTCCCCGAGACGTATGCCGGGTCGCCGCCACCACCGGGGTGGGCCCCGTCGCCACCACCCGGGACCGGGTCGAGCCTGATGAGGAACGGGAGGTCGGTGTAGCGCGAGACGTAGTCGCTGAAGTAGGGGACCTGTCGGTCGACGAAGAACTCCTTGAGGATCACGTGGCCCATGGCCATCGCGAGGGCGCCGTCGGTGCCGGGGCGCGGGGCGAGCCACTCGTCCGCGAACTTGACGTTGTCGGCGTAGTCCGGAGCGACGGCGATCACCTTCTGCCCGCGGTAGCGCGCCTCGGTCATCCAGTGCGCGTCGGGGGTGCGGGTGACCGGGAGGTTCGACCCCCACATGATGAGGTATCCGGCGTCCCACCAGTCCCCGGACTCGGGGACGTCGGTCTGGTCGCCGAACACCTGCGGGGAGGCGACGGGCAGGTCGGCGTACCAGTCGTAGAAGCTCAGCATGGACCCCCCGATGAGGTTGACGAACCTCGCACCGGAGGCGTGGGAGACCATTGACATCGCCGGGATGGGTGAGAAGCCGGCAACGCGGTCCGGGCCCCACCGCTTGATCGTGTGCACGTGGGCGGCGGCGACGATCTCGCTCGCCTCGTCCCACGAGGCGCGGACGAGTCCGCCCTTGCCGCGGGCCGACTTGTAGCGGGCCGCCCGGACGGGGTCCTCGACGACGTCGGCCCACGCCAGGACCGGATCCCCCAGCCGGGACCTTGCCTCGCGGTACATCTCGAGCAGGACCCCGCGCACGTAGGGGTAGCGAACCCGGGTGGGGGAGTAGGTGTACCAGGAGAAGGCGGCACCTCGGGGGCAGCCCCGAGGTTCGTACTCCGGTCGATCCGGGCCCACCGAGGGGTAGTCGGTCTGTTGTGACTCCCAGGTGATGATGCCGTCCTTGACGTAGACCTTCCAGGAGCACGACCCGGTGCAGTTGACGCCATGCGTGGAGCGGACCACCTTGTCGTGGGACCACCGGTCGCGGTAGAAGGTGTCGGCGTCACGGCCGCCGACCTTGTGCAGTGCGCGCTGGTCGGAGGAGACCTCTGCCCGGGTGAAGAACCGCCTCGTGGCCACCAGCGCCTGCGTCACCGGGTCGTCGAGCTCCGGGGGGCGTCTGCGGGGGTCGGTGCTGGTCATGGATCGTCCTTCCGCCGGGCGCGAGTCATACTCGGTCGTGGTCGTGGTGGGGGGCGAGCAGGCCGCTGCCCGCGGCGACGCGGAGGTCTTCGATACGCTCCCACTGGCCGGGGTCGAGTGCCACCAGGGCGGCCGGGAAGAGCCCGTCCTGCTCCTTGAGGATATGTTCTCTCAACAGGTCAAGCGCGCTCTGCAGGCGGGTCGGCCAGTCGGGGTCCCGGGGGACACCGGTGGCGCACTCCGACAGCACGGCTTCGACGCGACGGTGCTCGGAGCGCAGGACACCGATGTGGTCGGGGAAGTCTGCCGTCAGGAACGGGAAGAGTCCCTCCTCCTCGACCCTCGTGTGTGGCCCAAGGATGGCGGCGATCCGCAGACAGCTCCGGGCGGCGGCCGCAAGATCGCCGTGCTGCACGTGGGTGCGGGTCTCGCCGATGGCGGCCACCACTGCATCGTGCTCGCGGGTGAGTTCGTTGATGACGGAGATCTGTTGGCATCCGCAGTACTCGCACATCACCGTGTCTCGACGGCCGGCGAGACCATCGTCGGTGCGGGTGCGGGTGCGGGCGGCGCGGCGCCGTGAGGTCCCGCGGCTTTGCGCACGACGGTGAGGGTGAGGGCCAGGGTTGCCGCGGCGACAGCGGCGAGCAGGGCCAGGCCCAGCCCGTAGGAGCCGGTCAGGCCGTAGACGTAGCCCATCACCAGGGGCGGGACGAACCCGCCGAGTCCGCCGGCGGCGCCCACCAGACCGGTGACGGAGCCCACCTTGGCGCCCGGCGCAACGCCGGAGACGAGGGCGAACGTGGCGCCGCTGCCGGCTCCGAGCGCCCCGGCCATCATCAGGAAGGCGATCGTCCCCACGGGCATCAGCGGGGGGGTGAACGCCTGCACCGAGGCACCGAGGGTGACGACCGCGTAGGTCGCGGCCAGCACCGGGATCGGCCCGAGACGGTCGGACAACCAGCCCCCCAGCGGTCGCAGGATGACGGCGACGAGGACGAAGCCGGCCATCCGGTTGGCAGCATCGGCCTGATCGAGGCCGTAGGCGGTCTTGAGGTAGGCGGGCAGATACACCGAGAACGCGACGTAGCCGCCGAACGCCACCGCGTAGAGGATCGATGCCTGCCAGGTGATGGAGAGCCGGGCGGTGGCGGCCAGTCGTGCCCCGAGCGGCTCAGTGGGCACGGTCCGCCCCGGGGCGTCTCGCAGCAGAACCCACGCGACGGAGGCATACGCAGCCAGGGCGAGCGCCGTGATGAGGAACGGGGACGCCGGGCCCTGCGACGAGACGAGCTTGACGGTCGTCAGGGCGCTGATCGCGGTGCCACCCATGCCGGCTCCGAACACCCCCAGCGCCAGGCCGCGACGCTCCGGGGGGAACCAGCCGTTCACGAAGGGGATACCGACGGCGAAGGCGGTCCCGCCGATGCCCAGGAAGAAGCCGCCGACCAGCAGCGACACCATCGAGGTCTGTCCGGCCAGGCCCACGAACAGCACCGGAACGATCGTCGAGAGCGACACGAGCGGAAACATGACGCGACCACCGAACCGGTCGGTCAACGCCCCCACCGGGATCCGGCCGAGCGACCCGACGATGACCGGCACGGCGACGATCAGGGCCTGCTGCGATCCACTCAGGCCCAGCAGGTCCTTGAAGCGGGGGCCCAGTGGGCTGAGCAGCGCCCACGCCCAGAAGTTGACCGCGAAGCCCACGGTGGCCAGCACGAGCATGAGGAGGGGTGGGCGCGGCGAGCTCGACCCGAGCGCTCGTGCCTCGTTGCGTGCCGCCGTGCTCATGTCGGTACCCGTCGTCTAGAGATGAACGGCCGGTCGGCTCGTCCGGTCCAGACTCTGCGAAGACACGCCCGCGCCATAGGGCACAAGGTCCCGTCTCTCCGGCGTCATCTCGCCTCGGTGCCGAAAAGTCGCCGGCGAACTCCTTCTCACGACGGCCTCCTGACCGTGTGAGGTCATGTTCACGGGCCGGTTACCGGTCGCCGTGTCCACGCAACAAAGGCTCTCTAGCGTGGGCCTCAAGCGCACGACCGGGACCATCAGGAGGACGCGTGAACACGCCCAAGACGGTTGCAGAGTCAGAGAACTCGCGATCCCCCCGTCCAGGGGGACTCGGGAGGCCCCGCTCGAGGCTGATCACCGACTGGGACCCCGAGGACACCGCCCTGTGGGAGGCGGGCAACAAGGACATCGCCCGCCGCAACCTCGTCTGGTCGGTCGCCACCGAGCACATCGGCTTCTCGATCTGGTCGATCTGGTCGGTCATGGTCCTCTTCATGCCCCAAGCGGTCTACGGCTTCACCCCGGCGGACAAGTTCTTCCTCGTCGCGGTCCCCACCCTCGTGGGAGCCGTGCTGCGGGTGCCCTACACGGTGGCGACGGCGCGCTTCGGAGGGCGCAACTGGGCGGTGTTCAGCGGGGTCGCGCTCCTGCTCCCGACGACGGCCACGTGGTATCTCATGACCAACCCGGGCCACTCCTACACCACCTTCCTCGTCGTCGCCGGCCTGTCCGGTCTGGGCGGCGGAAACTTCGCCTCGTCGATGACGAACATCAACGCCTTCTATCCGCAGCGGATGAAGGGATGGGCGCTCGGGCTCAATGCCGGCGGCGGCAACATCGGGGTACCGGCGGTCCAGCTGGTGGGCCTGCTCGTCATCGCGACGCTGGGGAACCGACGGCCGGAGGTGGTCTGCGCGGCATACCTCGTCCTGCTCGTCCTGGCAAGCACCGGGGCGGCGGTGTTCATGGACAACCTCGACCACCAGACCGCGAACACCCGGGCCATGAAGGACGTCCTTGGCCACCGGGACGCCTGGGTGATCTCCCTCCTCTACATGGGGACCTTCGGCTCGTTCATCGGCTTCGGCTTCGCGTTCGGCCAGGTGCTGCAGATCAGCTTCCTCGCCGAGCTCACCGGCGGGCAGGCGCCGACGCCGGCCCAGTCGGCCGCCGCCAGCCTGCACGCGGCCCAGATCGCCTTCATTGGTCCCCTCCTCGGTTCGATCAGCCGGGTCTGGGGCGGACGCCTGGCCGACCGCCGGGGAGGAGGCCTGATCACGCTGGTGACGTTCGCGAGCATGGTTGCCGCCGGGGGGCTCCTCATCGTTGCGGGGAGCCTCGACGACGCCACCCCGGGTGCGGCCAGCGGTCCCCAGATGGCCGGCCTGATCATCGGGTTCATCCTGCTCTTCGTCCTCTCGGGGATCGGCAACGGCTCGGTCTACAAGATGATCCCGGCCATCTTCGAGGGGCGCAGCCACGACCTCGTCGGGGTCTCGCCCGAGCAGCGCACCCACTGGTCGCGCGCCATGTCCGGCGCCCTCATCGGCATCGCCGGGGCCGTCGGGGCCCTGGGTGGCGTCGGCATCAACCTCGTCCTGAGGGCGTCGTATGCCGGGTCGGCCCACTCCGCCACGGCGGCCTTCTGGGCCTTCACAGCCTTCTACGTCCTGGCCGCCGTCGTCACGTGGACCTGCTACGTGCGCCGGTCCCGCACCATCGCCCCGGAGCAGCTGCAGGGTACCCCTGACCTCGTGGCCAGATGACCGCGGCGCAGCTGACCGATCGACAGCCGACCGATCGACAGACGACCGACACCCACTGCCCCTACTGCGGACTGCAGTGTGCGATGACGCTGTCCGGGACGTCGGCGTCGGACCTGAAGGTGGGCGCGCGTCGCTTCCCCACGAACCGTGGGGGCCTGTGCCAGAAGGGCTGGACCAGCGCCGAGATGCTGCGCCACCCCGGACGGGTCGTCACCCCGCTGGTGCGCGAGGGGGCGGAGCTCGTCGAGACGTCGTGGGAGGTCGCCCTCGACCGTGTCGCAGACGGCATCAGGAGGGCCCAGGCCGCGGGCGGCAAGGACGCTGTCGCCCTGTTCGGCGGAGGTGGCCTGACGAACGAGAAGGCCTATCAGCTGGGCAAGTTCGCCCGGGTGGCCCTGGGAACGGCCCAGATCGACTACAACGGGCGGTGGTGCATGTCCTCGGCGGCAGCCGCCGGCATCCGCTGCTTCGGCCTCGACCGGGGGTTGCCGTTCCCGGTCACGGACCTCTCCTCGGCCCACGCCGTCCTGCTGCTCGGGGCCAACCCCGCCGAGACGATGCCCCCGTTCCTCACGCACCTGGTCACTGCCGCGGACGCCGGTGGCCTAGTCGTCGCGGACCCTCGGCTGACCCCGACCGCGGCGCTCGCACTCGAGGGCGGCGGCGTCCACCTCCAGCTGCGCCCCGGCACCGACGCTGCCCTGGCGCTCGGGATGATCCACGTCGCGGTCGTCGACGGGCTCATCGACCGTGACTACGTCACCGCCCGCACGAACGGGTGGGAGGACCTCTGGTCGATAGCCTGCCAGTGGTTCCCGGACCGCACCGAGCGGGTGACCGGCGTGGCCGCCTCGTCGATGCGCCGGGCCGTGGCCCTGCTGGCCCGGGCCCGGGACACCGAGCGTGGCGCCTATGTCCTCAGCGCCCGCGGCGGTGAGCAGCACGTGACGGGCACCGACACCGTCAGCGCCTTCATCGGGCTCGCCCTCTGCCTCGGCCTGCCCGGCAACCGGGGCAGCGGCTTCGGGACGGTGACGGGGCAGGGCAACGGCCAGGGTGGGCGCGAGCACGGGCAGAAGGCCGACCAGCTGCCCGGTTACCGCAGGATCGACGACCCGGCGGCGCGCGCGCACGTCGCCGGCGTCTGGGGCATCAAGCCCGCCGATCTTCCGGGGCCCGGTCGCAGCGCCTACGAGCTCCTCGACGCACTCGGACAACCCGAGGGTCCGACCGCCTTGATGATCCACGGGTCGAACCCGGTCGTCTCCGCCCCACGCTCGTCCCACGTGGCCCGCAGACTCGGGGCCCTGGACCTGCTCGTGGTCTGCGACTTCGTCCTCTCCGAGACGGCAGCCCTGGCCGACGTCGTCCTGCCCGTCCTGCAGTGGGCCGAGGAGGAGGGCACCATCACCAACCTCGAGGGTCGGATCCTGCGCCGGCGCCGGGCCCTGACGCCACCCGGGCAGGCCCGCGGCGAGCTGGAGATCTGGCAGGAGCTCGCGATGCGCCTCGGCCAGCCGGCAGAGCGGTTTCCCACCGACCCCGAAGTGGTCTTCGACGAGCTGTGTCGTGCGTCGGCGGGTGGCCCGGCGGACTACTCCGCCGTCACCTGGGCGCGCCTCGACGCGGGCGAGAACCTGCAGTGGCCATGCTCGCCCGCGCACCCGGACGGGACCCCGCGCCTGTTCCTCGACGAGTTCTCCACCGTTGACGGCCGGGCTCGTTTCGTCCCGGTGGACCACGTCGGCCCGGACGAGAGCACCGGGGAGGACTACCCGCTCATGGCGACCACCGGGCGGGTGCTGGCCCACTACCAGTCCGGCGCCCAGACCCGGCGGGTCCCCGAGCTCGCCGCGGCGGCGGGGGAGATGTTCGTCCAGCTGCACCCCGACACCGCCGCCAGGTCAGGCGTGGTCGACGGCGAGCCCGTGGACGTTGTCAGCCGTCGGGGCCGGACCCGCGCACTGGCACGGTGCGACGGCGACATGCGCCTCGACACCGTCTTCCTGCCGTTCCACTGGGGCGGCCTCGGCAGCGCGAACCTACTCACCAACCCGGCGCTCGACCCGACGAGCCGGATGCCAGAGTTCAAGGCGTGCGCGGTCCGGCTGGAGGGCATGCGATGACACCACGACGCGTGCTCGTCGTCGGCAACGGGATGGCGGGCGCTCGGCTCGCCGAGGACCTGCGCCACCGCGACCCGCGAGGCGCCGAGGTCCACGTGACGGTCATCGGCGAGGAGGCCCACCCGGCATACAACCGGATCCTGCTGTCCAATGTGGTCGCCGGGTCGGTGACCCCGCGCGAGACCCGGCTCAAGCCCGACGGGTGGTGGGACACCAGCGGTGTCGAGGTGCAGGCCGGACAGCGCGTGGTCTCGGTGGACCTGGCGGATCGCCGGGCACGGGTATGCCGGGTGGGACCCGACGGCTCGCCGCTGACGCAGACGACGCAGGTCCTGGAGTGGGACGAGCTGGTGCTCGCGACGGGCAGCACGTCCTTCATCCCACCGGTGCCCGGGCTCGTTCCGGACCCGCAGGCACCGACCCGGCTCGCCGAGGGAGCCATCGCCTTCCGGACCGTCGACGACTGCACCCGGATCGTTGCCGCCGCCAAGAGCGCCGCACACGCCGTGGTGCTGGGCGGCGGCCTCCTGGGCATCGAGGCTGCCCGCGGACTGCTCCTGCGTGGCCTCGACGTCACCGTTGTCCATCCGGCCGCCCACCCGATGGACCGTCAGCTCGACGGTGACGGGGGGGCGGTCTTCGCCCGGGTGCTGCGCCAGACCGGCTCGACGGTCGTGCTCGGGCGCCGCGTGACGGCCTTCCGCTCCGGCAGCACGGGGTCCGCGCGCTCGGTCGTCCTCGATGACGGCACGGATCTGCCGTGCGACCTCCTCGTGGTGACCACCGGGATCGCCCCCCGGGTCGATCTGGCCCGTGCCATGGGCGCGCACGTGGGTCGGGCCGTCGTCGTCGACGACCAGATGCGCACGTCTCTCGATCACGTGTGGGCCGTCGGGGAGTGCGTCGAGCACCGGGGGGTGGTCCACGGGCTCGTCCAACCCGGATGGGAGCAGGCCAGTGTCCTCGCTGACGTGCTCACCCGGACGGATCCTCAGGCGCGCTACGAGGGAACGAGAACCTCGACCCGGCTCAAGGCCCACGACATCGACCTGGCCAGCATGGGCGACATCACCTCAGGACCCCACGACCTCGGGCACGAGGTCGTCTCGATCGTGGATCCCGCACGGGGGCGCTACGCCAAGCTGGTGCTGCGCGACGACCGCATCGTCGGGGCCATCATGCTCGGCGGGGGCGACGCCGTCGGCGCCGTCACCCAGCTCTTCGACTCCGCGGCGGTGGTGCCCACGGACCGGGTGGCCCTGCTGCTCGGCCGGACCGCGGCCGGCCCCACCCGACACGACAACGCCAGCCTCGCCCGGATGCCCGGCTCCGCGGTGATCTGCCGCTGCAACTCGGTGACCAAGCAGACTCTCGTCCGCGCCTGGACGTCAGGGGCCACAACGGCAGAGCTGATGGCCGAGTCCACTCGCGCGACAACGGGATGCGGAGGTTGCCGATCCGCGGTCGAGGGCATCTGTGGATGGCTCCGCGCCGTCGACGACTCCCGATCGGGTGACGCCCCCCAAGCCAGTAGCGACGGGCGCCCCGACGCCGCACCCCTGACCGCAGCACCGGCCGCCGCCCTCACGGAAGGAGCAGCATGATGAGTCACCTGCAGAGTCCGCACCCGGGGGCTGAGGTCTCGACCGCGGTCGTCATCGGACACGGGATGGTGGGACACCGGTTCGTCGAGGCGATCCGCTCCAGGGACGAGGCCGACCGGTGGCGGGTGGTCGTCCTGGCCGAGGAGTCGGTGGCCGCCTACGACCGCGTCGGCCTGTCGTCCTACGTCGGCAGCTGGGACCGGGCCCAGCTCGCCCTGGCGAACAACGACTACGCCGGGGACGCCCTCGTCGAGCTGCGCCTGGGCTCCCCGGCCGCTCGCATCGACCGCGACGGACGCGAGGTGGTCACGACAGCGGGGGAGCGGATCGGCTACGACGCCCTCGTCCTGGCGACCGGTTCCTATCCCTTCGTGCCACCCGTGCCGGGCGCGGACCTCGAGCACTGCTTCGTCTATCGCACCCTCGACGACCTCGACGCCATCCGGGCCCGCGCGGAGGCGGTGCTCGCGAGGCCGGTGCAGCCGCAGCAGCCGGGCCAGTCGGGCCGGGTGGCGCGAGGGGTCGTCGTCGGTGGTGGTCTCCTCGGCCTCGAAGCCGCCAATGCGCTGCGCCTGCTCGGGATCGAACCGCACGTCGTCGAGTTCGCTCCCCGGCTCATGCCGCTACAGGTCGACGCCGGGGGCGGGGCGGTCCTCGAGAGACTCATCGGGGATCTCGGTGTGACGGCCTACACGGGCGTCGGCACGTCGGCCATCACGGCGGTCGACCGCCCCGAGGGAGACGTCCTGCAGGTCGAGCTGTCCGACGGCAGGGTGATCGAGACCGACCTCCTCGTCTTCTCGGCCGGGGTCCGCCCCCAGGACGCACTGGCCCGCGAGAGCGGTCTGGGTGTCGGCGAGCGCGGCGGCATCCTCACCGACCTCAGCTGCCGCACCGAGGACGAGGCGATCTGGGCCGTCGGTGAGTGCGCAGCGGTCGAGGGTCGCTGTTACGGGCTCGTCGCGCCGGGTTATGCGACCGCCGAGATCGTGGCCGACCGGATCCTCGGCGGCGAGGCGAGCTTCCCGGGTGCGGACATGTCCACCAAGCTCAAGCTGCTCGGGGTCGACGTCGCCTCCTTCGGTGACGCGATGGGCGCGACGCCGGGGGCGCTCGAGATCGTCCACAGCGACGCGGCACGCGGCACCTACGCGAAGGTCGTCCTCTCCGACGACGCCAGGACCCTCCTCGGTGGCATCCTCGTCGGCGACGCCACGGCATACACCACCCTGAGGTCTTTCGTCGGTCGCGAGGTCCCCGGTGATCCCGCAGCCCTGATCTCCCCGGCCGGCGACGGGGGAGCGGATCTGTCGTCTGAGCTGCCCGACGACGCGATCATCTGCTCGTGCAACGGTGTCGCCAAGGGGAGCATCTGCGCCGCCATCACCGACGGTGCGTGCGACCTCGCGGCGATCAAGGGCTGCACCAGTGCCGGGACGACCTGCGGTGGCTGCCTCCCCTCGGTGAAGAGGCTGCTCGTCGACTCCGGCGTCGTGCTGTCCACGGCCCTGTGCGAGCACTTCTCGCAGTCGCGCGCGGACCTGTTCGAGGTCGTCGCCGCCACGGGGATCCGCACCTTCAGCGAGCTCGTGGCCCGACACGGCACCGGGGAGGGGTGCGAGATCTGCAAGCCGACCGTGGCGTCCATCCTCGCCTCGACCTCGAGCGCGCACATCCTCGACGGCGAGCAGGCGGGCCTGCAGGACAGCAACGACCACTTCCTGGCCAACATCCAGAAGAACGGCACCTACTCCGTCGTCCCGCGGATGCCGGGCGGAGAGGTCACGGCGGAGCAGCTCATCGTCATCGGCGAGATCGCCCGGGACTTCGACCTCTACGTCAAGGTGACCGGGGGACAACGCATCGACCTCTTCGGGGCCCGGGTCGAGCAGCTGCCACCGATCTGGCGACGGCTCGTGGACGCCGGGATGGAGTCAGGGCAGGCCTACGGCAAGTCGTTGCGCACCGTGAAGTCGTGCGTCGGCTCGTCGTGGTGTCGCTACGGCGTCCAGGACGCGGTCGCGATGGCCGTGTCGCTCGAGCTGCGCTACCGGGGACTCCGGTCACCCCACAAGCTCAAGTTCGGTGTCTCGGGCTGCACCCGCGAGTGCGCCGAGGCCCGCGGCAAGGACGTCGGGATCATCGCGACCGACAAGGGCTGGAACCTTTACGTCGCCGGCAACGGCGGCCAGACCCCGAAGCACGCAGTGCTCCTCGCCTCCGACCTCGACGAGGCGACGCTGGTGACTTACATCGACCGGTTCCTCATGTTCTACGTCCGCACCGCCGACCGGCTCCAACGGACCGCGCCTTGGCTGGAGGGGATGGAGGGCGGGATCGAGCACCTGCGCGAGGTCGTCTGCGCGGACTCGCTGGGCATCGCCGCCGACCTCGAAGCCGCCGTCGAGCGCCACGTCGAGGGCTACCGGGACGAGTGGGCGGCCGTGCTGGAGGACCCCGAGAAGTTGTCGCGCTTCGTCTCCTTCGTCAATGTCCCCGACGAGTCGGACCCCACGATCGCCCTCGACAGCTCCGGGCCGCGCAAGGTGCCGGTCCTGCTCGGACTGCCCTCAGCCCGTCCGAGCCACTGAACCCCACGATCTGCACACGAGAGGACTCTCTTCGATGGACACTCACAGCTCGCCCCGACTGGTGGTCCGGCCCGGCGTGCTGCCCGACGCCCGCCGACGGGACTGGCTCGGCGTGTGCGACCTGCGGGCCCTCGTGCCAGGACGAGGCGTCGCGGTGCTGCTGCCTGACCGTCGTCAGGCGGCCGTGTTCCTGCTGCCCTCGGGAATGCTCTACTGCGTCGGCAACATCGACCCCTACAGCGGCGCCGCGGTCATCTCGCGCGGGCTCACCGGTGATCGCGCGGGCGAGGCGACCGTGGCGTCACCGCTGCTGAAACAGGTGTTCTCCCTTCGCGACGGCCGGGCCATGGACGACGACGGGGTGGCCCTGCCGACGTTCGCCGTCCGCGTCAAGCTGGGCGCCGTGCTGCTGGGTGTCGAGCGCTCAGCCAGCGCCGACACGGCCGCGTGATCGATGGGGTCCGCTGTCGACCTCCGGCGGCGGCGGCCATTCGGGCCATTCGGGCCCTCCCGGGCCATCCGTCAGACGTTGAGCCGGTATCCGCGCTTGACCACCGTCGAGACCAGGGCGGGATCCGGCAGCGCTGCCCGCAACCGGCTCATGGCCATGTCCAGGGCGTGTTCGTTCTCCGCCTCGGGAAGACGGGTCGCGAGCTGCTCACGGGAGAGCACCGTGCCCGGTCTGTCGAGCAGGGCGCGGAAGATCGCGAGCGGGCCCGGCGCCAGGACGGCTACGTCCTCGCCGAGCCGCACGGTCCGCCCACGGACCTCGATCGCACCCAACGCCGTGGTCACGCGGGTGACCCGTTGGGTCGCGAGGTGTTCGCAGACGAGGCGGATGAGGGCGCCGAGCCGGTAGCGGTCAGGCACGATCGGGACGATGCCGACGTGCAGCAGAGGCGCGGCGGTGACCGGCCCCACTGCCGCAGCAACCACGTCCCCGCGCAACATCAGGATCAGCTGGTCCAGGACTCCGAGCTCGGCAGCCCCACTGAAGAGGGCGTCGACGGCCGGGGCGCTGGTGAAAGTCACCGCGTCGAGGTTGCCGGCACAGATGGCATCAATGAGCCGGGGAAGACGGTCGCCGTCACTGGGGGCGACCCATCGGTAGGGCGCGACGGTGAGCACGGTCGCCCCGGCGCGCTCGAGCCGACCCAGCTGCTCGACGTCCGCGTAGCCGTGCAGCTGCACGACGACGGTGCGGCCGGCGACGCCGTGCGCCAGGACCATGTCGACCAGGGTCGCGGTCCGCTCGTCCCCCGCGATGCCGTCGTCGCTCAGGCCCGCCGCTCGCACCGCCCCCCTGGCCTTGGGGCCGCGCACGAGCATCGTTGCGGCAGAGAGGGTGGCGTGCAGGGCCTCGCCCAGACCGATCGCGTCCGCGGCCTCCACCCACCGACGCAGCCCGTATGCCGTGGTCACCAGCACGACGTCGGGTTCGGCTGCCAGCACGGCCTGGGTGTCTGCGAGCAGCAGCTCGTCCCGGTCGAGCGGAGCGATCCGCAGGGCCGGCGCGTGCAGGACGGTCGCGCCACGTCGCTCCAGGGCGGAGATGAGGTCCTCGGACCGCCGATCGGACGTCACGCCGATCCTGAAGCCCGACAGCAGGTCCGCACTGAAGCCGACCTGTTCCGGGTGAGGCGTCGGGGCCGGGGTCGTCATGACCGGCGCTCGGCCGTGTCGGTGGCGAAGGTGGCTGCGCTGGTGGCGAACTCGGGGGGCCAGCAGTGGGCCAGCCGCACGACGTCTCCGATGACGATGACGGCCGGCGACGCGCAGCCGACGCGCGCGACGTTGGCCGAGAGGTCCTCCAGCGTGCACACGGTGGTGCGCTGCTCAGGGGTGTGCGCCCGCTCGATGATTCCAACCGGGGTGGTGCCGGCCATGCCTGCCGCGACCAGGGCCGCGGCCGTCCGGTGGACCGTCCCGACTCCCATCAGGATCACCACGGTGCCTCCGAGAGCCTTCAGCTGACGGCACTGCTCCTCGGTGGGCGCCGTGTGGCCCGACAGGACCGTGAAGAGCTGGCTGACCCCCCGGTAGGTCACCGGGATGCCGGCTGCGCTCGGCGCGGCGATGGCCGAGGTGACGCCGGGGATGACGGACACGTGGATGCCCTCGGCCAGGGCGGCCTCGACCTCCTCGCGGCCTCGACCCAGGACGAAGGGGTCGCCCCCCTTGAGGCGGACGACGTGCTCGCCCCGTAGCGCCCGCTCGACCATGAGTCGCTCGATCTGCTCCTGTGGGACGGCGTGGTGCCCGGGACGCTTGCCGACGTCGACGATCTCGGCGCCGACCGCCATCTCCCGGACGGCCGAGCGCGGCCCGAGCCGGTCACAGAAGACGACGTCCGCGTCGCCGAGCGCCGCCCTGGCGGCGACGGTCATCAGCTCGGGGGCACCGGGTCCGCCGCCGACCAGCGTGATGTGACCGATGCTGCTGGCAGGAGCGTGCCTGATGACGGGTGTGGCGCACCGGGTGGTCGCAATGACGTCGTCCCACAGAGGATCACGGGTGGCGATGACGACCAGGGACGCTCGCTGAAGGCTCTCGGCCAGGCCGGGACCGGGCAGGGCCCAGTGCTCGACGACGGCCCCCCCTGCGCGGTATCGGCGCAGGGCACGTCGGGCGTCGCTCGCGCTGCCGAGAACGGCCACCGGGGCGTCGTTGAGGTCGACGTCGATCAGCAGGGAGTGCCTCCAGGTGCCTCGGTGCCGTTGGGCAGGCTCTGAGACTAAGAGATCCGTGTTTCGTCTTCGTGTCCGCTGGTGACTCGGGCGTAACGGGTCGTTCACGCACATCGCGCCGCCCGGTGAGGCCCCATGATGACTCCATGACAGATGTGCTCATCGCCGCATCCCACGGCACCTCCTCCCCGCAGGGGCACGACGCCATCGAGCGGCTGGTGGCCGCGGTGTCGTCGAGCGCACCGCACCTCAGCGTCCACCCGGCGTTCATCGACGTCGAGCAACCTGACGTGCCTGCCGTCCTGAGGGACGTCGGTCCTCGCAAGGCCCGGATCGTGCCGCTGCTCCTCTCAGCCGGGTTCCATGTCCACGTCGATCTCGTCGAGGCAGCGAACCGTCCCGGCGTGACGGTGTGTCGTGCGCTCGGCCCCGATGTGCGGCTGGCCCGGGTGATGGCTCGCCGCCTCGAGGCGGTCGGAGCGGGCGCCGACGACGTCGTCATCATGGTCGCAGCCGGGTCCACGGACGCTCGTGCCGTCGCCGACTGCGTGGCGCAGGCGGCCCTCCTGGGTGAGCTCATCGACAGGCCCGTCCAGGCTGCCTTTCTCTCGGCGGCCGCCCCCTCGCTCGCCGACGCCGTTCGAGCCGCGCGGTCCGGGGGGGATGCTCGCGTGGTCGTGGTCTCCTACCTCCTCGCGCCGGGCTACTTCGCCGACCTCGCCATGGTCTGCGGCGCCGACGCGGTGACCCCGCCCCTGCTCTCCGCCGCCGAGCCGCCCGCCGCGGAACTGGTGGAGATCGTCATCGACCGCTATCAGCACGGCTGACGCCAGGACCGACGGGCGCGGCGTTCTCGCCGACCACCTTCAGGAGGCGACGTCTCAGCCTGGATCCACCGGCCCCGCTGTTCCCCACAGTTCTGGACTGTCAATGAACCGGAACCTGTGTGATCGGAGAACGGCGTGCGCAGCACTACCGTATGGCCTGCCCTGCTCGGAGTGGAGAAGTCCGTCGGGATCGGGTGGCGTTCGACGAGGATGGGGAGACCCTGGTCGCCCACGTGCGTCCGCGGGCCAGGGCGCGCGGCCGGTGTGGGGTGTGCCG